>DASWLJ010000071.1:0-6694 GCA_036396185.1 Bathyarchaeia archaeon
GAGAGCCCCCTGTGGGGCCTGCCCAGGGTCATAGTAAGCCCGCACTCCGCAAGCACAGCCGACACAGAGAACGCCAAGCTCACGGAGATATTCTGCGACAACTACGTGAGGTACCTGCGGGGCGAGCCCCTGAGGAACCTCCTGGACAAGAAGCTACTCTACTAGAAGGACCCGCGGATTGGCCCACATCACTGAGATGAGCTCCTCAGGTACAGTATGAGGGCCGAAGCTATCCAGAGTACAACGACCACGCCGATGACCACGTGGGGCACGGGGATGCCTCCCAGGGGGCTCTTGGCGGCCTCGCTGATGAACGGCACCACGAGGTAGATGGCCGCCGTGACTGCCGCTGTCCCTGCCGCCATCATTATGAGGTAGCCCATCTGGCCGCCCGTGACCTGGTCGATGTCCTCGGCCGCAGCGCCCCTGCTCAGAAGCTCCTCCCTCATTTCCCTGAACCTGACGGTGTGCCGGAGCGTCAGGTAGGTAACCTGCAGTATGAGGCCGACGGCGAACACCCAGAGGGCCGTCACCTTGGGTGCAGGGGTTAGGTCCAGTATGAGGCCCACCCAGTTGAAGGTGCTGAAGTCCAGGACCGAGGGGAAGAACAGGAGCATGTTCACCATGAATATGCGGCCGAAGTAGGTCTCGCCGCCCCTCCTCCACATGACGACGACGCCCAGGACCGCCAGGGCTATCACGGCCACGTCCATGTAGGCTATGTATTCGCCCACCAGCTCTCCTATGAAGCTGTCCTTCACCATGCTCACCAGCTTGGCGTATAGGGTGGTCTGCACCATGGTGACGGCCGCCATGTAGCAGGCCACCACGGCGACGCCCAGCTCTATCCTCCTTATGGAGTTCTCCTTCATCCCGACACCTTCTGCTTCTGCAGCGCGTGGGCGAAGCTCTCGCCTATGGGGTCCCAGTTGACCACGGTGCACCCCATGCCCCTGAGCACATCGTAGACCGGCTTGTTGTGGTAGGTCAGGAACCCGGCAGCGATCTTCTCCTCCTCCGTCTGGGCGGCCACGCTGTAACCCATCACGTTGAACAGGATGACGTTGGGCCTGCCGAAGGCTCTGCCCATGTACCTGTGGAGCTCTTTGACTCCCTCCACGATGCCCTTGACCTTCGCCGCCTCCACCATGGTGATGACCACGAAGAGGGGCTGGGTGCCCACGATGTAGCGGCGGCAGCTGTGGATGGCCTCCTTCAGGCTCTCGGTGCTGTACCTGACCTCCACGTGGAGGAGCTCCCTTGTGATCTTGTACTGCTGCCGCTTGCCCACGTCTGGGAACAGGACCCTGCTCTGGGCCCTCAGCCTCTCGTAGGTGACCTCTGGCTCCTGCGTCTCCCCGCCCGGCTTCTCCATCTGGTATATGCCCTCCAGGACGCCTATCTCGGGCACCTTCTCCTTGCTCCTGAAGGTGCCCTCCCACTGGAAGGCGTCGTGGTCGTAGACGCAGAAGCCGACCCTGCAGTCGCGTTCAAGGTAGAAGCTGCTGAACCCCAGGGTGGCCCTGATGGCGTACTCCATGGTGTTGTTGACTGTGGTGCCGAGGGCCATGTGGGCGGCGCTGTCCAGGAATATCCAGACTACCTTCTTGCCCTCCCTCTCGTACTCGTTGACGAGGAAGCCCCCCGGCTTGTAGCTGAGCCTCTTGGCGCTGGCCTTCCAGTTGATGTTCCTGTAGTGATCCCCCTGCTGGTACTCCCTGATCTCCCTGAAGTCCGTGGTGGGTATGCCGAACCTGAACCTGGCGTCCATGGGCATGGGTATCTTGGTTACGCTCTTGTGGTTCTTGATCTTCCTGACGAAGAGGGGCTGGGGCTGCACAACTATCGCCCTCTTGATGATGGTGCTGCCCAGCTGGTTGGCGCTCATGATCAGGGGGTGGCGGACCTCGTAGCTGATCTCCCCGATGTCGAAGTAGCCCCTCTTGGGGCAGAGGGACATGTACCCGAACTCCACCGTCTTGGGCTTCAACCCCTTCCAGAATGCCTTGAAGTTGGTGCCCTCCTCCAGCGCGAAGCTCTTGGGGAGGACGTCCGCCACTGTGACGACGCCGGGTCCGCCGTCCACGTTGACGACTATTCTGTCGCTTATCTTGTCGTCCACGTTGATCTTGATGTCCTTGCCTACGCGCTCCACAGATGCGACCCTGGGCTGACCGACGATGACTCCCAGGGACAGGAATATTATGGGCGCGAGTCCCAGGGTGATGAGTATGAGGTTGCCCAGGAACATGCCCATCACTAGGAACGTGACGGTTGTGACCACCAGCTCTATGGTGTCCTGGGTAAGTAGCCGGGTAGTCACCTCTTACCTATGAACTCCTTGGGTACCTCTGTCTGCTCCAGTATCTCGTTGAGGACCGCGTCCACGCTGAAGCTGCCCTCCAGCACGTACTCCATCTTCATTATGATCCTGTGGCCGAGGGCGTCGTGGACGAACATCTTGACGTCGTCGGGTGTCACGAAGCTGCGGCCCGTGATGGCGGCGTGGGCCCTGGCGACCTTCAGGATGGCCAGGCCGCCGCGGGGGCTGGCCCCCACCTCGACAACAGGGTGCCTCCTGGTCTCCCTGACGATCTGGCTGATGTAGTCGATGATCTTGTCGTCCACGTAGATCTGCTCCTCTATGAACCTCTGCAGAGCCTTGAAGGTGGCCTCGTTGGTCACAGGCTGTATGAAGTTCGAGGGGTCGTCCTGCTTCCAGAAGATGCGGCGCTTCATGATGAGGCTCTCCTGGGCCAGGGTCTCCACGTAGCCCATGCTCATCTTGAGGAGGAACCTGTCCATCTGTGCTTCGGGCAGCGGGTACGTTCCCTCCATCTCTATGGGGTTCTGGGTGGCTATGACGAAGAAGGGTTCGGCCAGTTTGTGGGTCTCTCCCTCTATGGTGACCTGCCGCTCCTCCATGGCCTCCAGTAGGCCAGCCTGTGTCTTGGGGGGCGCCCTGTTGATCTCGTCAGCCAGCAGCACGTTGGTGAAAATCGGGCCCTTCTCCAAGACGAACTGGCTCTGCTGGGCCTTCCACACCCTCGTGCCCAGTATGTCGGCGGGCATGAGGTCGGGGGTGAACTGGACTCTGCTCCACCCACACCCAACTATTCTCGCGTAAAGCTTGGCTAGAAGCGTCTTCCCCAGTCCGGGGTAGTCCTCGAAGAGTACGTGGCCGTTGGCTAGGCTGGCCGCCATTAGTTTCCTGAGCACCATCCGTTTGCCAACGTATACTTTTCCAAGTCCCTCCAGTATGGCGTTGCTTACCGCCTGCACCTGGTCGACGTGCATCGATGTCATTCACTGTCCTCCTAACTTATTGTCTTCATTCCCGCCTCCGGCGTCGGGGCCGCCTCTCTCACGAGGCCGCCGAGCCCGAGTTGGTTGATCCTGTCCACGGTCCTCCGCAGCAGCTCCATCCGCCTGTCTTGGTTCTGGCGCGCCACCCTCTCGGCGTTGCCCCTCCTCGCGAAGTTGGGGGGCGCGTCGTCCTCGTAGTTGATGAGCTCCCGGAGCGTGCTTGCGATCTCCGCCTCGGAGGCCCTGTTCTCCTCCAGGAAGCGGAAGAGCTTCACCAGAAGCCTCTCCTTGTGGCCCTCCTTGACGAAGTCCCCTATTATGTCCGTGAAGTCCTCGAGGGCCTTGCCCTTGGTGGGGCTCAGGTCCTGGACGTGCTTGGCCCATGGCCCGGCCTCGAAGGGCACCATCATGGACTCCTGCATCCCGCGTCTGACGATGGTGAATATGAATGCGCCCACTATCACTATGCCCGTCCACTCGACGTAGGGTGAGAGCTGACTTATCACGGGGCTCACCTGGACGAGGCGGCCGCTCACGAAGTTGAAGTAGATGGTGCCTATGAGGCTCATGGCCACCACTATGGGGAAGCTGGACGCTATTCCGCCGACCTGCGCCAGGTACGGGTTCTTGGAGTCCCTGAAGATGCCTATGAGGGTTATCACGGCTGCGGCCGCGAAGCCCCATGTGAGCATTTCCCTTATGAGGAGAACCTGCTCCGACTCCGGGACCCCCGGGGTGACCATGTAAAGGTTCACCATCTGGACGCACACCTGGCCCAGGATGAATATGGTGGCTGAGCCTGAGACGACCCTGATGTAGTGCTGGCCCTTGATCTCGGAGACGGCTGAGAGTATGTTGTATACGAAGAACACGGAGAAGGCTCCGAATACAAGGTACCCCGCGGTCTGGCTCACGACGCTTATGGGCTGAAGGATCATGAAGAGCGCTATCATGCCCGTGAAGCCGCCTGCGATCATCCCGCTGACCAGGACCCTGTTGAGTCTGCCCTCGAAGACGATGCTGAGGACGGCCGAGAAGTAGAACAGGGTTATGCCTCCCAGTATGGGGAGCAGGACGACGCCGATGCCTTCGTTCACCATTGCCTCCGGCATGTAGGGCAGGAAGCTGCCGAAGTCCCCCACCGTGAAGGGGGTCATGAAGCTTATGCCCCCCAGGACGCCCGCGACGAAGAGGTAGAGGGCCGTGGATCGTATTAGTCTGCTACGGTTCTCGGCGTCCATTCCTCATCAACTCTATGATCAGTTCTACTGTGGCGTTGGTACGCTTAAAGTCCTCCTCGGTGACCGCGATGTTGCTGTACATGGCGATCTCGTAGCTGGTCACCAGGTCCTCCAGGGCGAGGTGGGCGTTGTCGGGGAGCCTGTCTATGAGCGTCCTCTCGAACTCCCTGGGCGTCATCGTGTCGTCTATGTCAGGGTAGATGCGCTGCATGGACACGTAGAACCTGTTGAACAGCTTGACGACTCCCTCCTCGTAGCTCCCGTAGTCCAGGGGTGCCCCGTCCTCGTAGCCTATCTTCTCCCTGCCGGGGGGCAGGCTCACCCGGGGCTCCAGGAACTCCTCCTCCTTCATCCGCCTGTTGCGTCTGGCCGCGTAGATGCCCACGCCCATGGCTCCGCTCAGGGCGATTATTATGTTCTGGGGGAACCCCAGCAGGATCGAGAGGAGGTCGGTGGGGTTGGGGGGCGGGATGAGTATGCTGACCCCGAAGATCGTGGATGAGCCCACGTAGAACCTGGTGCCGTCCATGGTGAGGGTTATGTTCTCCTCCCCGTTCTCGGGGAACAGCACCTCGTACTGGACGCGGCCCACTGCGTCGCTCTTGAGTTCGAGGGTCTTGTCGAGGAAGGCGACTTTGAGGCTGGCGTTGGCCACGGGCTGGCCGCTGGAGAGCTCCGTGACGGTGCCCCTGAATGTGATGCTCTTACCCGAGTAGACCTGCTTGGGGCCCGTGATCTTGACGGCCGTCTCAGACATGACCGTGATGGGTGGGTCGCTGTAGCTCTCCTTGTACTCCCTGTTGCTCAGGGTGTGGGCTATGAGGTCGTAGTCCCCCACCTCCATCTCCTTCGTGGCGTCGCATGTCACGTTGAAGAGTCCGTTCTCCGCCGAGCCGACGCCCACCACCAGGCCGGTCTCGTTGGTGTCCTCCTTGTCGGCCTTCACGATGATCTCCACCTGGGGGCCGGAGACCTGGGTCCCGTTCACCGTCACCACGGTGCCCCAGACGCTGAACTTCTTACCCTTGAGGGCCACGGGGTCGTTGCCCGTGATGTTGGTGACCGTCTGCTGCCTGGTGATGTTCACGTCGCCCTCGCTGTAGTGTTTGGGGCCCGCGTCGAAGATGACCCAGCCCTGGCCCTGGAATTTTGCTTCGGCGTAGAGGTAGGCCTGCTGGGGCATCACGTACTGGATCTCGTTGTAGGGGTCGATCATGAACCCTATGACGGCGCGTGCCGGTAGCCCTATGCTCCTGGCCAGAAGTATGAGTGCGCTGTTGAAGTGGCTGCCCACCCCCTCATGCGTGTTGAAGAGGAACCATATGACTGGGTCGATGCTGCTGGGGGCGGGCGTGTAGTCCTTCTTGAACCTGTAGTTCTCCTTCAGGTACGCCTCTATGGCCTTGTATTTGTCGTAAGGAGACGTTAGGCCGGCAGTTATTTCCAGGGCCTTAGCGGCAAGCCTAGCTTCTATACTGTCGGGCACATCGATCATCATGGCTGTGCCCAGCGGGTTGGCTGACTTGAGGGCCGCCTGGCTGTAGCCGGGCATCCTCCAGCCCACCCAGTATGGTATGTCGAATGGCCCCAGGGACATGAATGACTGCGTCTCGGGTATGTAGGCTACGCTCGTGTTGATCATGAGGGTCTGGGTGTTGGGGGCTACTGGCACGTAGCCCATGAAGGTCGTAAGGGGCGTCACGTAGAACTGCTTATAGGAGTAGGAGGCGCCCTCGTACTCGTTTGGTATTATCTGGCCGCTGTAGGTTTCAGACGGGTATCGGGTCGCCTCCATCCACCTGCCGCCAGTGTAGTTCTCCGCCGGGTACCTCCTCAGGTACCTCGTGTATGTCGCTAGCCTGATCTCCATGATGGGGCCGAGCTCCCTGGGCTCCTCCTCGTCCACCTTTGTGCTCTCCGTGGACTTGCCCAGCGACCCCGGCTCCAGCATGGGGTTCACGGGGCCGGGGCGGTCCTCGTCCAAGTCCAGGCGCGTTATGTCCCCCAGTATGTTGATGGCTGTCGATAGCATTCCTACACTTAGGGCTAGCACTATGAGTAGGAGCATGAGCCTGGCGTAGCTCTTCAATCTGATTCTTAAACGTGGGCCCTGAAGCTTTATCCTTTAGGGACCCCGGGAACCATTT
>DASWLJ010000072.1:0-2683 GCA_036396185.1 Bathyarchaeia archaeon
CTCAGGTACGGCTACAACGCGGTGTCAGGCATCGACCTCTGGTACCCCCGCGTCAAGTCCATAGCGGACATCGTGGAGGCTGTAGAGGCCAAGGTGGCTGAGACCCCTAGGGGGGAGTGGGTCTTCGGGTTCGGGTGGGACGAGAACCTCCTCGCAGACAAGAGGGCCCCAGACAGGCACGACCTGGACCCTGTCTCGCCCGACAACCCCGTCTACCTGGGCCGCGTCTACCAGATGGTGGCGGCGAACAGCCTGGCCCTGAAGATAGGAGGGGTCACAAGGGACAGCCCGGAGCCCGAGTACGGCAAGATATTCCGCGACGCCTCGAACGAGCCCACCGGCGTGTTCCTCACCATCCTCCCGAGCGCGGACCCCTTCAGGCAGGCGTTCCCCGTGGCCACCACGGAGCTGAAGGAGAGGGCCATCGTCAAGGCGTGCCACGACTACAACAGCGAGGGCATGACCATGGTCATCGACGCCACGGTGGGCAAGGCGGAGCCCAACGACCTGGTGGCGTACCAGAACGTACGTATGCGGGACGAGCTCACCATGAGGGTGTACGCCCTCTACGGGTTCGTGCGCACAGTTGATGAGGCCAGGGACACGGTCCAGAGGTTCACCACCTACGGGGACGACTGGTTCAAGCTGGGGGGCGTCAAGCTTAGCCTCGACGGCGGCGTCGTGCCCAGGACAGGGTTCTTCTACGAGCCCTACGTGGGCGAGCCCGGCAACTACGGGCGCACCAAGTGGAAGAAGGAGGACCTCATGGAGGCCGTCGAGATACTGCACAACGCAGGGTGGCAGTGCTGCACCCACACAATCGGCGACAGGGCCATAGACTGGGTCCTGGACTGCTACGAGAACGCCATGACCAAGAACCCCCGCCCGGACCCCAGGCACCAGATAATCCACATCTACTACCCAACCGCGGAGGCCATCGACAGGGTCAGGCGGCTGGGGGTCATGGCCAACGTCCAGACCACGTTCATCCACTTCGAGGGGGACACCTACGTCAAGAACCTGGGCGAGGGCAGGGGCGAGTGCGTGAAGCCGTTGAAGACCTTCGTGGAGAAGGGGATACCCGTCGGCAACAGCCAGGACTATCCATCAGGCCCCATCCCGGCCAGCATAGGGCTCTGGGCCGCGGTGGCCAGGGAGACATTCAGCGGGGCCGTGGTCTGCCCGGAGCAGAGGCTTACCGTGCATGAGGCGCTGAGGACCTACACCATCTGGGCCGCGAGGCACGTCTTCATGGAGGACCGGCTGGGCTCGGTGGAGGTGGGGAAGTACGCCGACATGGTGGTCTGGGACAGGGACCTGTACACGGTGCCCACCGGGGAGCTCCGCAGCATCAGAGCCCAGATGACCATGGTCGAGGGCAGGATCGTCTACGAGGCGTAGAGGAGAATATGGTTCCACTCATTTTCTCTTCGCTCTCAACCGTCTGATTTTCAGTGAAAAGTCTGAAAAAGGTTTATTTGTCCGCTAAATAATATCTATTCTGGTGAATCAGAGTGGGTCTGAGCGTGGAGTCCCGCATCGGCAAGAAACACGCCATCTACCTGCCCAAAGCCATAGTCGAGGCCACTGGCCTAAAAGAAGGCGAAAAGATACTTCTAAGGGTGATGGATAAGACGGTGGTCGTGGAGCCCGTGTTGGAACCGCTTGAGCTCGCGTTATCCAGCGAAAAGTACGCGACAATAGATTCGGAGCAGATCGAGGCGATCAGCGTTGGGGAGCAGGAAACAAGGGTTAAAGGTTCTTCTTGACACCTCCTTCCTGCTTCCGTCGCTGGGCGTGGATGTCGGTCGGGAGGTCGCTAAGGGACTCAGGGGGCTGGCCGAGGCTGAGGCCGAGATATACTACTCACGGTTCAGCGTGCTTGAAGCGCTGTGGGTCACGGCTCGACTTCTTAGGGACGGGGCGTTCGACGGGGACAGGTTCAGCCTAGGGCTCAGAAGCATCATAGACGGCGGCAGATACAGGTTGCTGGAGGAGGACGCCCACTCATACAGTGAGGGCCTGAGGCTATACAGGCTCGGTCACAGGGATATGATCGATAACATTCTGTACGCGTCTTCGGTCAGCCACGGCCTAAGCTTCATGACCCTGGACAGGGAGCTGGGAGGGTTCATAGGAGAGATGGGGCTCAAGGATAACCTCGTGTTTCCTTGAGGGCGCTAGAGGCGGGAAAGTACGTCGGCATGGTGGTCTGGGGCAGGGGCCTGTACACGGTGCCCATCGGGGAGCTCCGCAGCATCAGGGCCCAGATGACCATCGTAAACGGCAAGGTCGTCTACGAGGCTTAGACCATTACACTTCTGGGGGTACGCTGTACCTGCCTCCACAGATAGAGATAAAGCCACCTGAACCTCAATGAACCCTGATGGACGACGCAGCTCAGCTCATATCGGAGGAGGATAGGCAGCTCCTCAGGCGCGTCAGCGACCTCCTCGAGGAGGTCATGGAGACCCTGGAGATAACTCAGAACCAGGAGACCATGAGGGAGATCGAGGAGGCTCGACAGGACGCCAGAGAGGGGAGAGTCCGCGACTACTCTGAGCTCAGAGAGGAGCTGAGGAAAACTGGCAAAATACGCGTTAAAGACGACTAAGGTCTTCGATAAGTCGTTAAAGCGACTAGACCCTCAAGTTGTTGATAGGATTGATGAGGCGATCATTAA
>DASWLJ010000073.1:0-4736 GCA_036396185.1 Bathyarchaeia archaeon
GTAATGAGCCCATGCAGTTCCCAGTCGTGATACCTGAGGACAGCTTCCAGAAAGAGGAGGACCACATTGAGGGCTTCAGCGCCGAGGTCTTCTGGATCACCCACGCCGGGGACAACCTGCTGGAGAGGCGGCTGCTGCTGAGGCCGACAAGCGAGACGGCCATATACCCCATGTTCAAGCTGTGGACCAGGAGCCACCAGGACCTGCCCATAAAGATGCACCAGACCTGCAACGTGTACAGGTACGAGACCAAGGCGACCCGGCCCCTGTACCGTGGACGCGAGTTCCTGTGGAACGAGGGCCACACGGCCCACGCCTCATATGAGGAGGCCGAGGAGGAGGTGAGGAGGGCCGCAAGGATTTACAGGAGCGTGTACGACAGGCTGGGCCTCAGCTACATAATGCTCAAGAGGCCGGACTTCGACAAGTTCGCCGGCGCCGACTACAGTATAGCCTTCGACACGTGGAACCCGGACGGTAAGGTGAACCAGATAGGCACGGTCCATCAGCTGGGCTATAACTTCGCCAAGGCCTTCGACCTAAACTACGAGGACCTGGACGGCGGTAGAGCCTTCGCCGCCACGACGTGCTACGGCATGGGCTTCGGCAGGACCCTGGCCGCGACCATATCCCACCACGGCGACGACCACGGCCTGGTGCTGCCTCCGCTCGTTGCCCCCAAACAGGTGGTTGTGATCCCGATACTCTTCAAGGGAAAGTCCGAGGGCGTGAACGAGTACGCCAAGGAGGTCTCAGGCATGCTGGAGGCAGCCGGCATCAGGGTGGCACTGGACGACGACGACAGGTTCAGCGCCGGCGACAAGTACTACAGGTGGGAGATGTACGGTGTCCCGGTGCGAGCCGAGGTGGGCCCCAGGGAGGTGAAGAACAGGACCGTGACCCTGGTGAGGCGAGACACCTTCGAGAAGGTGACAGTCCAGCAATCCCTGACCCTAGATAAGGTCCGGGAGCTGTTCACGTCCATCTTCGAGAATCTACGCGACAGGGACAGGGAGACCCTGAGAAACATGATCGTGGACGCCTACGACATGGACCAGCTCCGCGCCTACATGGAGTCGCGGATGATCGTCCGCGTCAACTGGTGCGGGGCCCCCGACTGCGCCATCAACATGAAGAACCTTGTCGCCGGCGAGATCAGGGGAACCAGGTGGGACGAAGAGGAGAAGCCCACAGGCAGATGCATACTCTGCGGCGACGAGGCGAAGTACGTGGCCTACGTGAGCAGAACCTACTAGAGCCTGATCTTATCCCCGTCGCTGGCCAGCTCATGGCCCGCGTCCTCCACCACCTTCCTGTACGGCTTAGCCGGGTCCAGCACAGGGTTCGTGTGGTTGAAGTGTGTGTACACGACCCGCCCCACGTCCACGTCCGAGAGCAGCCGCACGCACTCCTCCAGAGGCACGTGCCCCAGCTGGTAGCTGGTCACGGGTATGCCGCTTATCCTCGTCAGCTCGTCGTCCCACCAGAAGCAGGCGTCCACTATGAGGAGGTCGGCTCCGTCCAGCCTGTCCCTGAGGGCGTCCGTTACCCGCCCGAGGTCCGGGGCGTAGATGAACCTCCTCCCGCCGTGGCTGAACTCGTACGCGTACGTGCTGCTGGGGTATCTCCTGCCGTCGTCCAGGACCTTCGTGTGGGGCACCTCGAAGCCCCTCACCTTCAGTCCACCCAGCACGGTTACCTCCTTGTCCTCCCTGAGCTTGTGTGGCACAACGTAGTTTATTGCTAGCCTGCCCAACTCCCCGAAATACGCGGGCCTCTCCTCGGAGCCGAACAGGAAGTCTATGAGGTCCGGCGGAGCGTAGACGGGTATCTGGAAGCTCTTCCCCGTGCAGAACTCGGCCACCCCCACTGTGTGGTCCGCGTGGCCGTGGGTGAGGAACACCGCATCGAGGCGGCTCATCCGCCCTGTCTCGCCCGCCTCCTCAGGCGTCGGGGCCAGGTGCGCCTCGAGCTGCTGCTTGAGGTCGTGGCCTGCGTCCACAAGCACGTGCCTCCCACCATCCAAGGTGACGGCTATGGATGAACGCATCCGCCTAAGCCGGGGGTCAGCCCTGGCGTTCACGCAGTTGGGGCAGGCGCAGTCCCACTCGGGGACTCCGCCGATGCTTGCCGTGCCCAGGAAGGTTATCTCCATGGGTGAAGGACACGCAACTGGACGATAAAAGAGGTTGGGCTCCCGGGGACCAGCTGATGGTAGACCGACCTGGTCCGTCAACTTAAATTGAGGTCCACGCGACGTTCTACCCGTGGAGCCAGTTTACCAGCCTGCTGAGGACTCGTACCTGCTTCTGAGGCACGTGGAGAGGCTCGTGCGCGGCGATGTCCTGGACATGGGCACAGGCTCGGGGATACAGTGTGCTGCGGCCGCCAAGAAGATGGAGGTTGACACGGTCACGGCCGTGGATGTGAACCCGGCGGCGCTGATAGCGGCCGAGAAACGAGGTAAGGCAGCAGGGACTCTACGGAAGATGAGGTTCATATTGAGCGACCTCTTCCAGAGCGTGGACGGCGTCTACGACTGGATCATCTTCAACCCCCCGTACCTACCTTCGGAGGGTGCAGCGGACGAGGCGTCCTGGGTCGGCGGAGGCGGGGGCAGCGAGACCATAGGCAGGTTCCTAGCCGCTGCCCCGAGCCACCTGAAGGCGGGCGGATGCATTCTGATGGTGTACAGTAGCTTGACGGGTTTATCCGAAAAAGATTTCAAGGGTTACGGCGTGGAGGTGCTCGAGGAGCAGCCCATCTTCTTCGAGACTCTGACCTGTGTGCGGCTCACCCCATCCTGAGGCCCATGGCAAGCCCCACGGCGAAGCTGGCCGCGAAGGGCAGGTTGGCTATCATTGTCGTCAGCACGCCCTCCAGGGCGCCCATCCCTGAGACGACCCCGCCCGCCCAGCTCTCCAGGCCGATGTAATCTATGTTGATTATGCCCTGGTACGCAAGATACTGGAGGCCGAGGAAGAACAGGCCCACGAGCACTGCCACTATCTTAGCCACCTTCTTGATGGCGTAGCCCACGCAGAGGCCGCCGATGCCGCCTACGCCGAGCTGAGCCACGAGGGGTGTTAATAGACTCGGTGTTTCGCTCATGGGAGAAGATGAGTGATGCTTAACATTTAAAGAGTGAGGTTAACGGGGCGCTATGTGGGTGCCCGTCTTGCCCTCAAGGGCCGCGACGGCCTTGTCCAGGCTGGTTATGACGGCGTGCTCTCCGCCCCTCTCGACGAAGCCTAGGGCCGCCTCCACCTTGGGGCCCATGCTGCCAGCCTTGAAGTGGCCCTCCTTGAGGTACCTCTTGGCCTCCCCGATGGTCATCTTCTTCACGGGCTTCTCATTCTCCTTACCGTAGTTTAGGAGCGCATACTCCACGTCGGTCAGGATGAGGAATATGTCGGCGGCCACCTCCTCGGCCAGCACGGCCCCGGCGCGGTCCTTGTCGATGACGGCGTCGATGCCCTCCAGCTTACCCTCACCGTTCCTGATGACGGGGATGCCCCCGCCCCCGCTGGCGATGATAATGACCCCGGACTCCACGAGCCTCCGTATGATCCCGGCCTCCGCGATCCCTGTGGGGATAGGGCTGGGGACGACGCGCCTCCAGGTCTTGTCGCCCGTGGGCCGGACCTGCTTCACGACCCACCTGTTCTCCTTTGCCAGCCTCTTGGCGGTGGTCTCGTCGTAGAAGGGGCCCACGGGCTTTGTGGGGTCTTGGAAGTCGGGGTCGTCAGCGCTTACGATGACCTGTGTGACCACCGTGGCCACCTCCTTGCCGTCGCCGGCCAGGAGGTTGTGGAGGGTCTGCTGCATCATGTACCCTATCTGGCCCTGGGTCATGGCGCCCAAGACCACCAGCGGCTGGGCGGGCACCATCTCGACACCCTGCTCCTGCTGGATGGCCAGGTTGCCCACCTGGGGCCCGTTCCCGTGGGTTATGGCTATCTCGTAGCCCTTGCGGGCGATCTCCGCGATCTGTTTGGACGCTATCGCGACGTTGCTCATCTGCTCCTCGAAGGTGCCCTTCTCGTGGGGCTGCTTGATGGCGTTGCCGCCGAGGGCGATCATAACCCTTTTGCTCAATTCGGTTCACCGTGAGAGGGATAAAAGGAACGCCACGAGTCTTAAAATACTTACCATAAAAAGAGCCTAGGCGACTTACATGTAGTCCACATGCTCCAAATTGTGGGAAAAGCCTGCGTAAAGCTATAAATGGATCACTGAAGGGGCAATATGCCCCAGATTGAACAACATCCCTTTCAGATAGGAGCCCAATTTCCCATGTATAAATGAAGCTTCAATCTTCCTCGTTTGCTGCAGCCAAAGATAGGCGTCTCTCAATCCTTTTTATGTCCTGCACAACGAGGTTTCCACTGTCCAGCCTGTAGAGCCTCGCCTTCCCTATTGTTCTAGTCGCTGCAAGCCACCACCTGATATATTGCTGGCTCCTCAACACTAAACGTGGTGTGCACGATGAAAGGGGTTTTCCCTGAAGGCTTCCTCTGGGGCGTAGCCATCTCCAGCTTCCAGGCCGAGATGGGGCTCGGCGAGCCCAGCGACGGAACCGACTGGTGGGTCTGGGTCCACGACCAGACCAACATAGATGCGAAGCGGGTGAGCGGGGACACGCCGCTCAACGGTCCCGGGTTCTGGGAGCTGTACGACGAGGACCTTCGCCGCGCCAAGGAGGAGCTGGGCTGCAACTCGGTGCGACTGTCCAT
>DASWLJ010000074.1:0-6008 GCA_036396185.1 Bathyarchaeia archaeon
CACGACTCGATCAGGCTGAAGGCCAAGCTCCAGGTGCCCCACGGGGGCGACCCCGCAGAGACAGTGCGTGCCTACCTAGAGACGGAGCCTGTGGATCAGCCATGAGGCGGTTCATGGACCTTCACGTCAGTCCGGGCCTTGGGAACCTGAACGACTTTGTGCGCCGCGCCCATGAGCTGGGGTACCATGGCCTCGGCGTGGTGTGCGCTGAACGTGATGAGCCTAACTCTCAGGTGGAGCTGGCTTCAAGGATAGACCTAGCTCCCAGGAACCAGCAGGAGCTCATGGCCCAACTGAACAGGTACAGGCGGAGCTACGTCGTTGTCTCGGTGACCTGCACGAGTAAGAGCGTGGCCAGGCAGGCAGCCAAGGATCACAGGGTGGACATCGTGAAGTTCCCTGAAGACCGGATGGGGGCAACAGTGTGGATGGACAGGCAGCAGGCCGAGCTCGCCGGTTACTCCAACTGCTGCTACGAGGTGGACGCAGTGGAGCTGCTAGTCGGCGACCCGGCCAGATTGGAGAGGACCCTGACGATGGCGCGCCGCGAGATCGAGAACTCTCAGAGGAACGACGTCCCGGTCATCGTGTCGAGCGGTGCCACGAGCATAGTCAAGATGAGGGACCCCCGCTCGCTGGCGTCCCTCATGGACCTGCTGGGCGTAGGCGAGGAGGAGGCGCTGGACGCCGTATCCGTTAACCCCTGGCGGGTCGTGGAAAGAAACCGTGATAAGCTCTCCAGGGGCTATGTTTCACCTGGTGTTAAACGGATTGAGTGACTACGCCAAGGTTGACGTGCTGGTTCACTGCTTCTACCACAGGGTCGGCCTCTACCAGGGCCACCCGATACTGAGCGTCAGGTGGCCCCTCTCGCCCATGCCTCTCGGGGACATCGACTCGCTGTATGGCGGTAAGGTGTTCAGCCTAGGGAGCACCAACACGGTGCTCATCAGGGACGGGGACCTGACCATCGTCCACGACCCGGGGATACTGCAGCTGGGCCGCTACGGCGCATTCAAGCTGAGGATGGCTGAGCTGGGGTTGACGCCCGACGACGTTGACATGGTGATCAACAGCCACTGCCACTACGACCACGTGGAGTCCAACTACCTGTTCAGGGGTAAGCCGCTGCTGGTCCACGAGGATGAGGTCAGGTACTGCGACCAGCTCTACTGGCCGGAGTTCACCAAGGCCTTCATGGGCATAATGGATGTGGAGAGCTTCAGGGGGTCCAAGAAGGTGTCGGACCACGTAAGGATCATCGAGACCGTGGGCCACACGCCGGGCAGCGTGACGACCCTGGTGGACACGGAGGAGGGGCTCGTGGCCGTCGTGGGGGACGCCGTCATAGTTAAGGAGGACCTCCTTGAGCTTAGGCCGCCGAGTGTGATCACGAAGAACATCTCGGCCGATGTGGCCGTGGAGAGCCTGAAGAGGATCAGGAGCCTAGACCCTGTGACCGTGATCCCGGGGCACGACGCCCCGTTCTCTCCACAAGGTTTAAAATAGCGGGGTTGGATAGGTTCGAAAGTGAAGTAGTATGCCAACGCACGGTTCGCTTACTAAGGCTGGGAAGGTAAGGGCCCAGACGCCCAAAATAGAGGGCACACCCAAGAGTAATCCGTCGCCTAGGAAGCGCAACAGGATGAACTACTCAAAGAGGGTCGTGTATTCCCCGGACCGCTTCGAGCGTAGACGCCCTGACTCTTATTAGCCGGATCATTTCTCTGAGCCAGCCCCAGGTTCTCGCGTAGTAGTATATTACCAGAATCAGTGTAGCAAATATGCCTGTGAGGGCAATCGTTTTGATCCAGTCGTAGGGTCCAGTTGTTGTCGTGGCTGACACGCCTCCTTTTATGTACTCGTCCTGGAGGGTCTTGACGTTGTACTGACTGTAGACGTGCATCGTGTAGAGCAGTGAGGCTATCGAGAAGAGGGTGAGCGCTAGCTTCCAGTTGTTGTGTAGCGTCTCTATGTACGCGTGTATTCTGGGTGTTAGAAGCGCCATTCTTGTGATGATGGGTTCATGTATTATCAAAAATGTATTGTCCACATGTAGAGCGGATTCATCGGTATACTATTATCAAATTAGAGGATTTTGAACTGTGACGCTCTGGACAGGGTTGCGGGTACATGGTTATTCTAGGTGCGCTGTCAGCCACCCAACCACTACATCGATGAGAGGCAGCCTGTGCTCAGTGTAGCTGTGGTCAGCGTCCTTTATATCCACCCATAACTTGGGCTCGTTTGCCGCGTTGTAGAGTAGCCTACAGCTCTCCGGCACAGTGACGGTGTCTGCCGAGCCGACGACAACGAGCAGTGGAGCCTTAACCATTATGATGTTGTCCATAGGGTTCACAGATTTCGCCGCCTCAACTACGTCCTCTCTAAGTCTCTTCTCCGTCCACCCGCTCAGCTTCTCTTCAGCCATCTTCATAAAAACCGGGACGACGGCGTCCAATGCTTCAGCTGACGACCATGCGCCAATGTCCGACGCTGGGGACATCAGCACACCGGTCTTCACGCCCCTGTCCTGGCTCATGATCTTGGTTAGAGGCACAGCGCCCATGCTGTGAGAGACCAGCCCGACGCGTTTAACGTCCACGTAGGGCTGGCTCCTCAGGTACTTCAACGCGTCCCGCGTACTCGGGGCCAGGTATGTGAACCTGTACTCCCCTTCGCTACCCCACGCTCCCCTGTAGTAGAAGATCAGAACAGCCACGCCGCTGAGCGCAAGCTCCTCGGCCAAGTCCATGTTCTTGTTGTCCCCTGGGTAGCCGTGGCATACGGCCACGGCGGGGTACTTACCTTCATCGGCGGGCCTGTACACCCTGCCCTTCAGCGTGTAGCCCTCGCTAACGAAGTTCACGTCCTCGACGAATATACCAGCCATATTCACCTATCTCCCCTAACAACGAATAACCTTAACCATTTTTAACGCCAATGCAGAGGATGAGCCCCTATGGGGAAGCGCATCACCACTAGGTTCAAGCCCAAGAACCTGTGGGTCAGGGAGATGGTCGAGGCCGAGCCGCAGATAGCTTCGAGCTTGGACGTCACCAAGGACATGCTCAGGCTTCAGACCCCCAGGCACAGCATGTGCAGCGTCTGCAAGGGAGGCAAGATGCTTTGCGGCAAGACGAGCTGCCCCATCATGGCCCGGCTCGGGGCCTTCGGCAAGCTCTTCCAGAGCATCAAGGGGACAGAGATCGATGGTAGCAGCCCGCCCAGCGTATTCGTTGGACGGTTCGGCTACCCATACGTGCAGGTGGGGCCCCTCACCCCCACGTTCTACGGCAACACGCAGATACTTGACGCCCCCGAGCAGTGGTTCGGTAAGAGCATCGACGAGATAATCCAGTACAGGAGCCAGTTGGTCAGGGGGATGACCCCCGTCAACGTGAGGAAGCCTTGGAAGGCGGGGAGGCTACTGGAGAAGACCCGGGAGCTCAGCCTCGCGGAGCACTACGTCGAGACGGAGCTGAAGCTGACTCGGAAGCCCAGCAACCGATTCTACATGAGCGACGACGTCCAGCCCATCGGCCCCACGGCGCCCATGGAGAACATGGACATAGGGTACATCCGCTGGAACAGGCACATGGAGAGGTGCCACTACGACACGGACCTCAAGGCGGCGCCCGCCGCGGTCAAGCTCTTCCAGGAGAGACTGCCCATCAGCAACATCATGCGCGCCTTCAGCATGGGCAGCTTCGGCGTCGAGAAGAACAGGAGGCTGGTGCCCACCAGGTGGAGCATAACCGCGGTGGATGACCTGCTGGGGAAGCACCTGACCCAGAAGATCAAGGGACATCCCCTCATCAACAGGTTCGAGGTCTACGAGTCCAACTACATTGGCAACAGGTTTGAGGTCATGCTGGTCCCCGACGCCTGGGCGTATGAGGCGTACGAGGCGTGGTACCCTAACACCCTCTGGAACCCGGACACGGAGCACGTCAACATAGTCACGGACTGGGAGCCCTACGACGGGCGGTCAACCTACGCGTCCATGGGGGGCTGCTACTACAGCGGCAAGCTGGCCGTCCTGGAGCACCTGGAGAAGGTGCAGAGGCAGGCCAAGGTCTTCATATTCAGGGAGGCGTACCCCGACTACATTCTGCCGGTGGGCGTCTGGCAGGTCCGGGAGAACGTCAGGAACGCCATGAGGCAGGAGCCCAGCTGCTTCGACACCTTCAGGGATGCCCTGGGCCAGGTTCTCAGCAGGCTCAGCATACCCCTAGAGCGGTGGATCGAGGCCGGGCCCCTGCTCAGGCACACCCTCAGCCAGAGGAAACTCACGGATTTCATCCAATGAGCCACCCGAATAGGCCATCAACTCAGAGCAGGTGATTTTCGTTGAACTTATTTAAGGGGGGGGTCAACCCAGCGAGAGTATAATCATACCTCGGAAAAGGAAGTGTTTGGGGGATTAGTTTTTCTGCCTTATTCCTTCTAGGAAGGAATAACGATTAGCGGCCCGAATATTGGGAAAAATGATTACTACTACATTAGTCTTCAACACATAGTAAATAGTGCGCATCAAGATCGATGATGCCCTTAGAGTTCTGCAGTATTTGAGTACACTTGAGAAACCCATGGGACGCCTGTTTTACGGGCTCAATTGTTGAGAACTGGTTTCGAACAAAGGGTAATCTGGTGTCTAGGACAACAACCTGCCAGGATGATGAGTATGCGCAGGTTAAGAGAATACACGCTTATCGGAGCCATGATGGTTCTAGGCGTAATCTTGGGGACCGTGTACGTTCATGCTGCGGGAGGTCAGGCAACCTTGACATTAAGTGATGGGGAGCTCAGTAGTGTAGAGGAGAGGGTAGCCCTAGAGAATGAGGCAATACAGATAGCCTTAGCCGACCCAAGAGTCAAACCGCTTGTCGAGGGGAATGAGGTCAGGATCTTCTCGACGTTCTACACCCAGTTCAAGCTAGTGTTCACTAACGAGACGACGGAGGGGCCTGGCTGGATAAAAGACTTCAAGCTCGGTTGGGACGGTAAGTATCGAGCCCTCGTCACGGTACGCTACCCAGACGACACAGGCTATAGTATCCACGTGGATATCACGGACAGAATAGTCGAGGAGCCTAGGAAGGTTTACTGGAAAGGAGAAGGCTTCTATTTCCTTACTCCGTGAGTAATTATCAGGAGCTCTCATGGAGGCTTGACGGGGCTGAGGAACCTAAGGCTCATACTCTTCGCCGGGCTGCTCGTCTCCATGTTCGTTCTCACGGTCAAGCTCCTCCAACCAGTCTCCATCCAGCTTATGTTTGATGGACAGAGGATCGAGTTCACGCAGCAGCCCGCATTCTACGCCTTGAGCGACGTAGTTCTCGCAGCTGCTTCGGCCTTCACGGCGGGTGCTTGTGCAGTTTGTCTAGCCGTGGGGGTGGGGGAGGCGTCCGAGGGTGCCAATGGCCTTAACGTAAAAGCCGACCCTTTAAGGGTACTCGAAGGCATTACGGACCAGGATGAGAGGGTGGTCCTCGGCCTGGTGGTTGAGTCGGGTGGCTCCACGTTTCAGAGCGATCTCGTCGAGAGGAGCGGATTCTCGAAGGGAAAGGTGAGCCTAGTCCTGGACCGGCTTGAAGCAAGAGGAATCATTCAGAGAAAGAGAAGCGGCATGACCAACCTAATTACTGTAATAGAATCCCATTGAAAAACAGAATCGTCTCACCGAAGAGAAGGCACGAAGTAAAAGATGGAGTTTTTTTTTCCCCTTATAACAAGTACGCCATTATAAGCCGGCAGGGGCGCGCCGGACGCCGTGAAAACGATATTACTGCAGCAGTGATAAGCCACAGCGACAAGCGGCGGAAAACGATTATTACTACAGCAGTAATAAGCCCCAACGGGCAATCCCGGGTGCCATCGCGCGGCCAAGCCCACTTGTCCGCATCAACTTTAAAACCGGCACCAATTCCCTTATGGTAGGCACGTGAGACCATTGAACCCGAGAGAGGTAGCCGAGAAGCTGCACGAGAACGAGCGCAAGGTGC
>DASWLJ010000075.1:0-5761 GCA_036396185.1 Bathyarchaeia archaeon
AGGAGCTCGGGCTACCAAACCCGCAGATAACGGTGGTGGAGGTGGAGCTACCCGAGATGAATCCCCTCATCATGGCCTCCAGGGTCGCCAACGCACTGGAACGTGGAGTTCACTTCAGGCGCGCCATCTTCTGGAGCCTCCGTCGCATCATGGACAGCGGAGCTCTCGGCTGCGAGATCATACTGAAGGGCCCACTCAGGAGCGCCAGGGCGCGCTTCGAGAGGGTCGTGGAGGGGTACGTGCCCAAGGCCGGTGAGCCGGCCCTCAGATACGTTAAGAAAGCTACCATACACGTCAAGATGAAGAGAGGCATCCTGGGAGTCACAGTTCACATAGTTCCACCGGACGCCAAGTTCCCTGACAAGGTGTCCCTGGACGGGCTACCTGAAATCGAGTACCAGCAGCCCATCCCTGGAGTCGAACCCGACGAAGCTGGAGCCACCGAGACGGTTGAGACTGCAAGCGAAACGGCGGAGCCCGTGGAGGCTACACCCACCGAGACCGAGAACTTGGAGCCCTCCACCGAGGAGCCTCTTGAGGAGTCACTGGAGGAGTCTCCGGAGGAGCCCAAAGAGGAGGCCGCTGCGGAGCCTGAGAACATTGAGGAGTCCGTCGAGCCTGAGCCAGAGGACGAGGATAAAGGCCCCGAGGACGAGGAGGATGAAGAGTAGCCTTGCCCATACTCAGGATGCAGGACATACGAGACATGAGCCCTGAGGAGAGGGAGAAGAAAATCGTTGAGCTCACAACAGAGCTCACGAAGATGAAGACTATGATCAAGGCCGGGGGAGCCGTGGAAAACCCGGGTAGGGCCAGGGCGATTCGGCGGACAATAGCCCGAATAATGACAGTCGCCAACGAGGGGGACCAGTAGATGAGCGTCCCCAGACCCCACGAGATTCTACACCATGAACTAATCGGGCTAGAAGCGGAGGTTCTGGAGGACAGCAACCCCTGCAACATTAAAATCAGGGGCACCGTCTTGGACGAGACGATGAAAACCATCACTCTAGACCACGACGGCGCCAAGCAAATCGCAAAGAAAAACGCGGTGTTTAAATTCAAGCTCAACGGTGAAGCCGTGAAAGTGGAGGGCGCGGCCCTCAACGGCAGACCCGAGGATAGAGTGAAGAAGACGATTAAGCGGAGATGGTAGGGCGAGAGTAGATTTGATGACGCTTAAAAGACCTGAATTAGAGTGCAAGGAACCTGACTGCCCCTTCCACGGCAACCTTAAGGTCCGTGGACGCGTGTTCGAGGGCACCGTAGTAAGCACAAGGATGCTGAAATCAGTTGTCATCAGGCTGGAGTACACTAAGTACAACAAGAAGTATGAACGGTACTCCAGGATGAGCAGCAAGATCAGCGCACACAGCACGCCCTGCCTCCCAGTAAAGGTGGGCGACCTAGTTCGAATCGCCGAGTGCAGACCCATCAGCAAGACGAAGTCCTTCGTCGTCGTCGACATAATCAAGGAGGCGTAGATGGTTGTCTAAGAGGATAAAGAGGAGGATTCTTCCTAGGAGCAGGGTGGCTGGAGGTCTGACCATAGGGAGCGTCATAAACTGCGCGGACAACTCGGGGGCCAGGCGCCTCAGGATAATTCAGATGATGGGGTACAAGGGCAGAAGGAGGAGGCTCCCCGCCATAGGCATAGGAGACCTCGTCATGGTGTCATGCCGCGAGGGAACACCGGAGATGAGGAGACAGATGTTCAACGCGGTTATAGTCAGGCAGAGGAGACCGTACCTAAGAGCTGACGGCTCCAGGCTCCAGTTCGAGGACAACGCCGCCGTTATCTTGACCCCTGAAGGCACCCTGAGGGGCTCAGACATCAAAGGGCCAGTGGCCCGCGAAGCCGCTAACAGGTGGGCGAGACTAGGCAACATAGCGAGGATGGTGGTTTAAGGTGAGGAAATCGTCATCAAAGCCGTCCACAGCCAGGAAACAGAGGTACAACGCGCCTGTCCACAGGCGCAGGAAATACGTTTCTGCACCTCTTTCACCTAACCTGAAGGCGGAGCACGGCGCAAGGTCAATGCCTGTCGTTGTTGATGACACTGTGTCCATCACTAAAGGCGATAGAAAGCTCTCAGAGGGTAAGGTGCTGAGAGTGGACACCAAGAACACGCGCATCTACATAGAGGGCGTGACAAGGAACAGGCAGGACGGGTCATCCGTCCAGATACCGGTAAGGCCGGAGAACGTCACGATCACGAAGCTGAACCTCAGCGACCAGTGGAGGAAAAAGATACTGGAGCGCAAGGGCTTCAGCACGGAGGAGTAAACATGGGTAAGAAAGGTCCGAACAAACACTTGAAGAGGCACCAGAGCCCAGCCTTCTGGCCCATCGAGAGAAAGACGCACGCGTGGGCAACCAAGACCAAACCGGAGCCCCACTCACAGAGTAACTCCATGCCTCTCAGCGTCCTCATGAGGGACGAGCTAAACTACGCCAAGACCGCCAGGGAGTCCAAGTACCTCGTGAAGCAGGGAAAGATCATCGTGGACGGCAAACCCAGAATGGACAAGAGGTTCCCCGTTGGCCTGATGGACGTGGTGACCCTACCCGACTCCAAGGAGAACTTCAGGATACTGCCAGACCACAACGGCAAGCTCAGGCTCCAGCCCATAACCGAGGACGAGGCTAAGTTCAAGCTCGTCAGGGTTACCGGGAAGACGACCCTCACAGGCAGGAGAACCCAGCTCAGCTTCCACGACGGCCAGAACCTCACCATCGCGGCGGAGGCCGACAGCTACAGCGTCAACGACGTGATAAAGCTGAGGGTACCGGAAAAAGAGGTTCTCGACCACGTGGAGTTCAAGGAGATGATGCAGAGCATAATCACTGGTGGCCGAAGCCAGGGAGCAAGGGGCATGATCATAGGCTTGGGGCCCGAGCCGGGGTGGAAGAAGACATGCACCATCAGGACGCCTGAAGGCGAAGACATTAGGACGCTGTCCGGATACGTGTTCGTAGTGGGATCAAAGCAGCCCATGATAACCCTTGACGCCGGTGTAGAGAAATGACCGAGAACGTCATGAGGGGCCTGAGGATAGGCAAGGTCGTCGTCAACATCTCAGTTGGAGCCTCAGGCGAGCCCCTGGACAACGCGATGACCATACTCAAGCAGCTGACCGGCCAGCAGCCGTGTCAGCGCGTAGCCAAGCAGACCATCAGGCAGTTCAACCTGAGGAAGAAGGAGCCCATGGCGTGCATGGTGACGCTGAGGCGTGGCGCCGCCAAGGAGTTCCTTGGGAAAGCGTTCCAGGCCGTGGAGAAGAAGATCAAATCCAAGAGCTTCGACAAGCACGGCAACTTCGCCTTCGGCATCAAGGAGCACATCGACATACCGGGAACCAGGTACGACCCGAGGCTGGGCATCACAGGCATGGACGTGATGGTTACAGTGGAGAGGCCGGGGTACGGCGTAACTAGAAAGAAGAGAGGCCAGGCTAAAGTGGGAAGCAGACATAGAGTGACCTCCGAGGAGTCAATGCGGTTCGTAGCCGAGATGTACGGGGTAGAGGTAGGCGCAGAGCAATGAGCGTCCAGAAGCAAAGAAAAGAGAGACACTACGGCAAGGGGAGCAGAGGCTGCACCAGGTGCGGGACCATGCAGGGTCTGGTCAGGCGCTACGGCATAAACCTCTGCAGGCAGTGTTTCCGTGAAGTAGCGGTGAAGATGGGATTCAGGAAGTACAGGTGAATGTTGTGGAACCACTTGTGAACGCCCTTAACACCATCATGTCTCACGAGCATAGACGCAAATCGGAGTGTATAATCACTCCCGCGTCAGGGCTCGTTGGGAGGGTGCTCCGTCTCATCCAGAGCAAGGGCTACGTGGGTGAGATCGAGTTCATCGACGATGGTAGACAGGGCAAGTTCAGGGTCCAGCTGTTCGGCAGGATAAACGAGTGCCAGGCGGTTACTCCACGCTTCAAGACCAAGGTCTCCGAGATGGAGAAGTGGGAGAAGCGGTTCCTGCCAAGCAGAAACCTTGGAACGGTGATCCTCAGCACCCCCAAGGGGGTAATGGATCACAACCAGGCAAAGGATGAGAACGTGGGCGGGATACTCCTAGCCTACGTGTACTAGAAGGTGAATGATGTGACTGTCGAGATAGTTGAGAACCAAGTGACAGTACCCGAAGACGTAGACCTGACCCTAGATGGAAGTAAGGTCGCAGTCACAGGCACCAACGGCAAGGTGGTCCGGGACTTCGCGCACGCGAAGCTCAAGCTGGACTACCAGGGCAGGGTCCTCCGCGTGTGGGCGGAGAACCCCCGGAAGAAGCAGGCGTCCCTCGTCAACACGATAACGAGCCACGTGAAGAACATGATCACCGGCGTGACGCAGGGCTTCACCTACAGGATCAAGATCGTGTTCATCCACTTCCCCATGAACATACAGATCAAGGGGAACAGGGTGTCCATCAACAACTTCGTGGGTGAGAGGCAGGCCAGGTATGCTACGATCCTTCCAGGTGTCAAGGTCAGCGTCGAAGGAGACGACGTAGTCGTCACCGGCAACGACATAGAGATGGTGGGGCAGACAGCCGCCAACATACAGGAATCCACGAAGATCCGTAACAAGGACCTGCGCAAGTTCCTCGACGGACTCTACGTGTACAAGAAGGAGTGATGACGGATGAGCGACGCACAGAAGAAACGACTGTTAAAGGTCCGGAGCAGGATCAACAAGCGTAGGCCCCACTTCAGGCAGTTCGAGTCCTGGAGGTTCGTAAGGATCAAGAACCATTGGAGGAAGCCCCACGGCATCGACAATAAGATGAGGTTCAACCTCAAGGGGTGGCCCAGGTCTGTGACCGTGGGCTGGAGAGGCCCAGTCGAGGTCAGGGGGCTCCACTCATCAGGGATGGAGGAGGTTACCGTCTGGAACACGCGTGACCTCGAAAACGTGAACCCTCAGACCCAGGTGGCCAGGATCGGCGGAAAAGTAGGCGGCAGAAAAAGAGAAGCCATAAAAGCGAAGGCCGAGGAGCTAAACATCCACATACTCAACCCGGGCCAAGTGGAGACAAAGGACGAGTTCGAGGAGCTGGAGGACGAGGACTCCAAAGAGCTCGAGGAACATGAGGAAGAGGACTCCCAGGAGCCTGAGGAACCTGAGGAAGAAGCCGACGAAGAGGAGGAGGACGAGAAATGAACCTGAGAAGCCAGAGAAGACTAGCCTCAGAGGTCCTGGGATGCGGGGCAAACCGCGTCTGGATAGACCCGGAGAAGGCTGACGAGGTGAGCATGGCTATCACCCGCGAGGAGATAAGAAAACTCGTCCACGAGGAAATAATCAAGGCTCTCCCCGAGAACAGCCAGAGCCGAGGCCGGGCACGGGTTCTGGCCGAGAAGAAGAAGAAAGGAAGACGCATCGGGCCAGGTACGAAGAAGGGAAAGATCTTCAGCGTCATACCGCGGAAGACCCGGTGGATGAACAGGATACGCGCCCAGAGACACAAGCTGAGAGAGCTGAGGGAGAGGCGCATAATAGCAGTGAACACGTATCGGAGCCTATACAGGAAAGCCAAGGGCGGCGAGTTCAGGAGCATAGCGGAGCTAGAGCGCTACATAAACGACAAGAACCTGAGGAGGCGTACCTTTGGCTAAAGGACCACGGTACCGTGTACAGTACAGACGTAGAAGGGAGCACAAGACCGACTACGTTATGAGAAGATCCCTCGCCACGGCGGAAGCACCTCGCTTCGTGGTAAGGGTGTCAAACAAGGGCATACTGGTCCAGGTGG
>DASWLJ010000076.1:0-3650 GCA_036396185.1 Bathyarchaeia archaeon
TTCCAGCATGTTGAGCATCTGGACTATGTGGGTGCCCCCGCTGCTACCGGGCGCCATGCTCGCCACCCTGTACCTGCCCCTGTAGGTGCCTGTGACGGGGGGCCTCTCATGCACCTCGTAGTCCGTCAGGTCCGCCATCGAGAGGACGCCGCCGGCTTCCTCCACGTCGTCCACCACGGCCCTGCCCAGGTCGCCCCCGTAGAGGTGATCCGAGCCCACCCTGGCCACGGCCTCCAGGGTCTCCGCGTAATTGCTCATCCTCACAGGGTCTCCCGCCCTGAGGGGCTTCCCGCTCGGCAGGAACGTCTTGGCGGTTTCCTTGTAGAGCGCCAGGTCCTTCCTCGTGAACTCCACTAAGTACGCCAAGTACCTGGTGGCCCTGTAGCCGTCGCGTGCCAGCCTGATGGCTGGGGCCATGACCTCCCGGAGGCTGAGTTTGCCGTGCCTCCTCTGTATGTGTTCCCAGCCCTTGAGGGCGCCCGGGGCCGCGACGCTGAGGTAGCCCACCATGTTTCTGCGGCCCACGGTCTCGAAGATGTACTGGTCGGGCCTCCTGTGTTTGACGGGCGTGTACATGGTCTCGGTTGCGGCCCTTGGGGCCACCGCGTAGTTGTCCAAGGTACCGATATCGCCTGTACCGCCGTCCCTGTACACGAAGAAGCCGGCGCCGAACATACTCACCATCATGGGCTCGACGACGGTGAGGGCGAAGAGGGACGCGACGGCGGCGTCGAAGGCGTTGCCGCCCCCGGCCATCACCTGGACGCCCGCCGCGCTGGCCAGGGGGTGGTTCGTCACCACGACGCCTCTGCTCGCCGTTACCTCCTGCTTGATGGTCTTCAGGTACCTCTCAGGGACATTCGGATGTGCCAAGGCTGTGACCTCAGAATCAAGGATACTTCAGTGGGCGGAGGTATAATTTTATCCCCTTACTTTTTTTGCGTAATAAGGTATGGGCTCTAATGGTGTTCTCGGCTTAATTCTGGTGTTTTATGTGGCTCACCTTGTGGCTTGAAGTCCTAGTTAGCCACTGACATAGAATTTTTTGATTCCCCCCGCGCGTACGTAAGGTTTAGACACCGCCATTTTAGCATCATATTTGATGAGGTCTTATAGAAGGATCGCGTCGGTCATCGCTGCAGGGCTGATAGTGGTCTCTGCCATTATGGTTCTGTCACAGCTCACAAAAACGGGGGTGATTGAGGGGAAAGTCACAATTGGACCATTCTCACCCGTCGAACCATCATCAGGGCCGACTGTTCCCCCTGGAACCTATTCCTCACGATCCATCTTGCTGAAGCCTTGGCTCGGAAAAACGATTTACATTCCATTGGATGAGGATGGTTTTTTTCACGCGGAGGTATACGCTGGTAGTTACCAGGTCACACTCTCTAACTGCACGTTCTTGGGCTGTTCTTCAGCCTTGCCGAGGACTGTTGAGGTGAAGCCCGGTGAGACGACGGTTCTCCACGTCGACATCGATACAGGGATAAGATAAACAACGCGCGTGTTCGTGTCCAACTGCATAGATTTGCGATATAAATACCGCGGACTCCATGAAAATATTTGAAAGTAATCTTTAGGTGAAACAGATGTTGAAGGATAAAGTTGCCATAGTGACCGGTGCAACAGGAGCCTTAGGGCGCGTGGTTACTAGGAGACTTGTTCAGAACGGGGCAAAGATCCTGGTTCTCTACAGAAAGGAGAAGGCACTTGGTGAACTGTACGAGTTCCTTGGAGATCAGGGGCCCAATGTAACAGGATTCATAGGTGATGCGACGGATTCGCAGAGTGTTCAGGCGTTCGTTAAAAAGGCAATCGACGAGCATGGACGAATCGACATTCTACTGAACATAGTTGGCGCCTACTCGGGGGGAAGGGTCCTGGTTGATACGGATGAAAAGACGTGGGACCAAATGATGAACGTGAACCTGAAATCCGCCTTCCTCTGCAGTAAAGCAGTTCTACCTCACATGATGGAGCAGAAATATGGTAAGATCGTTAACGTCTCTGCTAGAACGGCGGTTCAGAGAGGAAGCAGGGCGCGATCCGGAGCTTACGCTGTCTCCAAGGCGGGCGTCGTGACACTGACGGAGGCCCTTGCGGAGGAGACTAAGGATTATGGCATTCAGGTGAACTGCGTAATGCCCAGCACCATAGACACTGAGGCTAACAGGAGGATGTTGCCTAAAGCGGATTTTTCGAAGTGGGTAGATCCTGAAGAAATAGCCGAGGTGATAATGTTCCTTGTCTCAGATGCATCAAAGCCCACAAGCGGAGCATCGATACCGGTATACGGAAGGGCGTGACAGGACAACCTATGAAGCCAGGAAGCCTTTTCAACGATGACATCAACAAGAAGGAGGCCCGGCTGGAGTTCGGCTGACCAATCGGAGCCTAGAGCCCGGCCTCGTGGTGGGGTTCTACGTCGCCGTGGAGCCAGCCGGGCTCCATGTAGCTCGGGTTCGGGTACGTGTAGAAGCCCCTGCCCGTCTTGACGCCTAGCTCGCCCCTCTCGATCTTCTCCAGCAGGACCCTGGGCGGCGCGTCCCGCGGGTCCCCCGACTCACCGTAGTACACCATCTCTATGTCACGGACCACGTCCAGGCCCACCCTGTCCATGAGGCCGAAGGGGCCCGCCGGCGTCCCGTAGAGGCTCATCCAGGCCCTGTCCACGTCCTCGAAGCTGGCCACGCCCTCGTCCACCACCCTGAGGCACTCCCGCTTCACGGCGCGCCACACCCTGTTGAAGATGAAGCCGGTGCTCTCCTTGAGCACGATGAGGGGCGTCACGCCGATGCTTCTGCTGAACGCGGAGGCCCTCTCCACGGCCCAGTCCGAGGTGCGGGTCCCCCTCATGATCTCTAGGACCCGGCTCCGCCACGGAGTGGAGTAGAAGTGCATGTTGAGCACCCGCTCAGGGTGACTGGTGGCCCCTTCGATCTTGGAGACACGTATCGAGCTGCTGTTGGTGGCTATCAGCGTCCCAGGTGGACACAGCTCGTCGAGCCTCCTGAACACGTCGCGCTTCACGTCCAGGCGCTCCACAACCGCCTCGATGACCACGCCCGCGCCCTGGGCCGCCTCCGCCAGGTCGCCCGTGAAGGACATCCGCCTCCTGATCCCGCGGCTCTCCTCGCCGGAGACCTGCCCCTCCGCGACCCACTGACCCAGGTAATCCTTCACGGCCTTCTTCGAGGAAGCCAGCGCCTCACCTGACACGTCGCACATGTTCACCCTGTAGCCGTGCCGCGCGCACAGCACCCCTATCTGTGTGCCGAGGTAGCCGGCGCCGACAACACAGACTCGCCTCTTGGACTCCATGCAGATTAAGTGGGGCAAGCTGTTGAAAGGTTTTAGGACCAGGCTGGAACCAGCAGGATGCCCAAGGATTTATCCCATATCTCACGAAAATAAATGGCATGATTGATCTAGCTGGGATGACATCCCCCGACGTGGGGGCCGCCATAAAGAAGGGATACACCACAGTGGTGTTCGCTGTGGGCAGCAACGAGCAGCACGGCCCATGCCTGCCTGTGTCCACCGACACCATACTGGGGGACGCCTTAGCTGAGTCCGTGGCCAGGAAGCTGGGGAACGCCCTGAAGGCGCCCACCGTCAACGTGGGCTGCTCCGAGCACCACATGAGG
>DASWLJ010000077.1:0-8049 GCA_036396185.1 Bathyarchaeia archaeon
CTCGACGGGACCCAGAAGTCCCCCATCCTCTCGCCCAGACCGATTATTGTGCCCCTGTTCTGCTCGTAGAATTCCCTTATCCTGCGCAGCTCAGAGCCATCCATCTGGCCCGAGTACTCCTTCCTCCCTCCGCTCCTGACCCTGCAGAACATGTAATCGTACAGTATCTCTTTGAAGAAGTCGTCGTCCAGCTCCGTCAGGGGGCTTATAGGGAAGTACATCTGGGCGTTGCCGCTGATCAGTGGAGGCTGGCAGTCGCTGTCTCTTATCTCCCCCGGCCTTATGAAGATGTCAACGTCGCCCACCTTCACGCCGTAGTACATGTCCCGCACCTCCTGGCTCGACGGGCGCCTCCCCTCCCGCTCGTAGAAGTCGATGCAGAGGTTCATGATCCTCGCGGTTTCAATCGAGCCCGTGCACGCGTAGCCCCAGAACAGGACGTGTTCGCTGTTGTGCTTGGTGGCCTCCTCCACGTCTTCAACCCATCTCGCGAAGTCATGGTACCCCAGGCTCTCGACGTAGTCCCTGTCGCCGTATATCTTGACCCTTACGCCGTTCTCTTCGTAGAAGTTCATCCACTTCTCTTCCTTGAGGATGAGCCTCGTGGCGTACTTCAGGTGCGCGTCGACGTACTTTCTGTTCCTGCTGAGGTTACCGTGGGTAAGGCTGGGGATGAAGAGGTTTGTTATGCCGTGGTCGAAGATGGTTTTAACCAACCTTATGAAGGGGCTGCTCAACGCGTTGAAGAGGTCCTTCTCGAAGTACTTCGCGTCCGCCTTTATGCCCTTGTACAGTATGCCTGTTCTCCTCGTGTTGTCCGGGACGAGGACCACTGTGCTTGGGTGGCCTGTTTTCCTGAGGAGGCTCGACACCTCCCTTCTCCCCAGGCTCATGAAGGACTCCCTCGACATCTCCTCGGCGTACATTTCTTCACCTCACTCAATCAACGTGAACAGCTTCCCCGTCTCCGTGAACTTGTTCATGAACTCGTGCGTGACCTGGCGCATCATCTTCGGCAGGTACCTCTCCTCGACACCCCTCGACAGCCCGTGCCTGTACTTTATGTTGGCGGCCTTCGCGTAGCACGACAGATCCGAGTACTGCAGCGCGCCGGCGATGATCTTGTCCTTACGGTCCCACTTGTTGATGTCCCTGTACAGGTGCAGTATCCTGTTCTTCAGCAGGTTAGAGATCTTGTTGATGTCGTCGACGTTTATCGGCTTCGGGTCGCTGTTGCTGGAGTATATGTTGAACCCGGTTATCTTGTCGGCGTAGTTGATGGGGTCCACGAACAGCGTCCCCACCTCGTTCAGGCTCACGTCGACGTCCTTCAGCCTCAGCGTTATCGTGATGTTTTTGTAGTCGAATTCGTCGTTCATGGTCGTCTTGTACGTGTTCTTCTGGAGGTGTATGAACTCCCTGAAGACCAGCAGCTCGTCGTCGACCTCGTAGGGGCCATGGTTGAAGACGCCGCCCCTCGACTCGTAGTTCAGCAGGTACAGGTAGGACTGGATCACCGCCGCGAGCTTCAGCAGGTTCTCGCTCCTCTTGGCGTCGTTATCCAGCAGGTCATCGTTGAACCTCTTCACGTCCCTCTTGTTGAGGACCGAGATCGTACCCTGTGAGTCGTCCACCAGTATCTCGCCGTCGTTCCTGTAGGTCTTCGAGAACTTGCTCCAGTAGTCGAGGAGGAACATGATCTTCTCAGCGTCGTAATCCTGGTCCCCGTAGTCGTCAATGTTGCCGTCGTGGATGACCTGCTCCCTCCCCACGAGGTACCCGACTATTGTGGAGAACTGTGTCTTCTGGTTGATCTCGGAGTTCACGGTCTTGCACTCGGCGCCCAGCCTCTCCGGCCTCTTCTTGCTGATAACCTTGCGGAGCAGGTCGTACTCGTTCTCGAACAGGTTGTACAGCCCAACGGCCATGTAGGCCCTCACCGGGAACAGGTTGGACTCCAGGAGAGTCCTGGACCGCATGAACGTCTTCGTGGCGTCCGAGAGCTTCAGCAGGAACCTGTTCGCCTCATCCTTGTTCATTCTGAGCCTCCTGTAGGTAGACGTAGCCCCTCTGCTGCCGCAGGAGCAGCCTGACCCTCTTCCTGTCCAAGTCGTCGTCGTGGTCGAGCCTCGCGGCCATGATGCAAGGGATCCTGTACTCCCTGGAGATAATGGCCAGGTGAGAGCTCGTGCCTCCGCTCGTGCATATGATCCCCTTTATCAGCGAGATGATGGGGGCCAGCACCGTGAACCCCGCCGTCCTAAGCAGGACTACGAGGTTCTGCGGCTTATCCTCGTACAGCTCCATGGAGTCGCTGTACGAGTTGATCTCCTTCACGGTGCCCTCGACCTCCGCGTCGCTGGAGAAGAGGGCGTTCAGCCCCTCACCGATCTTAACCCAGCCCATTAGTATCAACCTCCGCTGGTATGACCGGCGCAGCGAGCTGGGCGCTCCCGGCCATGGCAGGGCCGAGCAACTCCATCCTCTCGGCCTTGCACAGGACCGCGAGGATCACCGATTCGACCACCTTGATTGGGCAGTACAGGCCCTTCGCTATCCAGAGCTCCTCGAGCTTCGCGGGCGCGCCGCCGTAGGCCAGCCTGCTCAGCCCCTTCGTCATTATGTCGGGGTCGACGGGCGTCACGTGGTCGTTGTAGTATAGGAGTGCCCACAGCGCGTAGGCGGTCTCCTCCATCGTCCCGTTCCTGAACCCCCACAACCCATTCGGCTTCCGACTCTCGATGATCCAGCTCACCGCTTTCTCGACCAGCGTATCGTTCACTCCGTGCACGGCGGCTATCGCGTGGCTGGTCACGTAGTAGGGCGACAGGTGCCACTTGTCCTGCCAGAAGCCGCCTCCACGCATATTCGACTCCAGGAACGAAGCGATCTTGTCGACGGCGTTGTCGCGGTTCTCGTACCCCTCCAGGCCCTTCACCGCGTCCAGTATGTGGATGTTGGAGCTCAGGGAGGGGTCCCTCTCGTACTTGAAGCACTGGAAGAAGCCCTCCTTCTCCCAGCCGTCGAACACGTGGGGGTCGATCTTCTCTCCCATCGAGGTCAGGAACTTGAAGGCCAGAGCAGAGTCGTCCGAGTCCGCCACCGAGTGCTTCGTGGTCCCCACACCGTTCTTCGTCCAGGAGTCCCTGATGGGCCCCACGTGCCTGGCGAACCGGTCCCTGACCGGCAGCTGCAGGGCGTCGAAGTGGTAGAAGCTCCACGCCTTCTCGAACACGTCGAACGGGTAGACGGGCATGGCGGACCCGTCGGCGTTCACTCCGAGGACGCTCTCCATGTAGCTCAGCGCCGCGGGGCTCATCTCCCTCAGCAGGTAGTACGCGGTGGCCGAGGGCGAGTTGCCCACGGACCCGTTGGGGTTCAGCAGCCCTTTGGCCTTGGTTACGTCGAACTTCTCGCCCAGGAACTCCACCGAGAAGGAGAGGGTCGTGTCTCCGTTGTAGACGATGCCGTTGTACACCAGGCTCAGCTTGGCCTCCCGGATCCTGCGTAGGTCTTCGTCCTTGACGCACGGGATGTTCAGCCTGAGTCTCTCCGCCTCCTCCATCAACGTGGGGAAGAGCAGCTCGAACCCGATGGTGCAGCGCTCCTCGTCCCTGGCCCTGTGCAGGGTCCTGGACAGGTAGGCCTCTCCGCGCTCTATCTGCTTCCCATACTGCTTCGATCGCTCGGACTTGGACAGGGCCAGGACGCTGGCGAGGGTCGATATGAGCCGGTCGTGTGAGTACTCGACCTCTCCCCCCCAGCTGCCGTCCGGCCTCTGGTTCCTCGTGAGCCACGCCGCCGACTCCGGGAACAGCCTCTCGTGGCGGGCCGCCCACGCCGTGTCGTACGGTATCCCGTAGGAGCTCCCCTGCCCCAGCCCGTCAAATAGCCTCGCAGATGTGTTCGCAGCATCAAATGTAGCACGTGGAGAGGATACCATTCATAGGAGAAACAGGTATATTGTTTTAAGCTGTATGTACCACTAGAACGTAGCAAGGATATAGAGTCATAAAACATAGTAACCCAATTGATGATGGATGGAATAAACGCTCTACACAGTTGAACACGTGAATTATATCGTTTAATAGTAAGTATCGCATTGTAACCCGCTTACTGGATCGTCTTTATCGTTTTCAGCAGGTTTTCCCCGGTGATCGGCTTGTACAGCACGGTCTGGAACTGCAGTCGCGGGTTCTTCATCAGCTCATCGGAGAAGTCAGGGTACCCCGTGATGAAGATGATCTTAACGTCCGACCTCTTCTTCAGAATCTCCAGGGCCAACTGGCTCCCCTTCATCTCCGGCAGGATGTAGTCCAGGATCACGATGTCGTAGGCCTTCGCCCCGATCTGCTCCAGGGCCCCCTTGCTGTCGCACACCGACTTCACGGTGTAGCCGGCCTTGCTCAGTATGTAGGAGAAGAGCCACCTTATGTCCTCGTCGTCGTCGACGACGAGTATCTCGACGTTCTCCAAATGTTCGCAGGTCGCGGCGTCAGAGATAACCTCGGTGGAGCCCATTATCGTGGGTTCTAGACCTGGGGCATGCTTAATGCGTTATGGTTTAATCTTCCATATCCGGCTTGAAACCGTCGATGAGCCCTGGCCCCAAACAGCGTCCATGCAGGGCCGATCTCATCGCGGACACGTTGAAACAAGGGGTATCGATGAGGAGCCTCAGAGGGTGAAGAGCTTGGCGTAGACGCCCTGGCTCTCCAGCAGCTCGCTGTGGGTGCCTGTCTCGACTATCTCGCCGCGCTCGAGGGCGACGATCTTGTCCGCCCTCATCACCGAGGAGAGCCTGTGCCCTATGATGATGGTGGTCCGGTCACCCACGTTCAGCTCCAGTGCGTCCTGGATGAGCGCCTCCGAGGCGGGGTCCACGTTGGATGTGGCCTCGTCCAGTATCAGTATCCTCGGCTCCTTGAGGATGGCCCTGGCTATGGCTATCCTCTGCTTCTGGCCGCTGGAGAGGTTAACGCCTCGCTCACCTATCCTCGTGTTGTAGCCGCGGGGGAGCCCCGCTATGAACTCGTGGGCGTTGGCCAGCTTGGCGGCCCGCTTGATCTCCTTCTTGCTTGCCCCCTGTTTCCCGTATCCTATGTTCTTCCAGACTGAGCCGGAGAAGAGGAAGGTCTCCTGGGTGACGATGCCGACCTGGCTCCTCAGCGACCTCAGGTCGACTCCGCTGACGGGGTGGCCGTCCACGGTGATCTCTCCCTGCTGAGCCTCGTAGAACCCGAGCAGCAGGTTCAGGATGGTGGACTTGCCCGACCCGCTTGCGCCGACGATGGCGACCACCTCGTTGGGCTGTATGTCCAGGTTCAGGTTTCGGAGGATGGGGTGCCCCTCGTCGTAGGCGAAGGAGACGTCCTTGAACCTTATGTGGCCGCTGATGGGGGGTAGTTTCGCGAGGCCCTGCTCTGCTGGCCTTACTGGCATCGTGCTCAGGTGGAAGAGCCTGTCCGCGGCGGCCAGGGCCCTCTGGACCTTGAAGTTCACCTTGCTGAGGCCCTTCACCGGCTCGTGTATCTTCCTGATGTAGTTGAGGTAGACGGAGAACCCGCCGACGGTGATGGTCCCCGCTATGGTCATGGGGGTCCAGAACCATATGACCAGCACCATCCCTATCAGGACCAGCATGCTCACGCTGGAGGTGTAGATGGCCGAGAGCTTCATCAGCCTGATGTGGGCCCAGAATATCGCCTTGGACTTTTTTCTGAAGACCTTTACCTCGTCCTCCTCCTTGACGAAGCTCTTCACCACCCTGATCCCGCTGAGCACCTCCGAGGCCCTGGCCATGAGGACGCCGGTGGCCTTGCTTATCCCCCGCGACATCCGCTTGATCCTCCCCTTGAACAGGGTCACCGTGATGAAGATGGCGAGCACCGTGGGCGCGATGATTAACGTCAGCTCCATGTTGATCGAGAACAGGAAGAGCAGCGTCCCCACCAGCGTGAAGACGTTTGAGCCCAGGTCCTTGACTAGAGTCTTCAAGATGTCGCCCACAGTGTTCACGTCGTGTTGCATCCTTGACAGCAGGTCCCCCGTCTGGCTCCGGTCCAAGAAGGACAGGGGCACGTAGAGGAGGTTCTCGAAGAACTCGGATCGGAGGCTGTGCGTGACGTTCTGGGCGAACGACTCTAGGAGGTAGTCGTTGATGAAGTCGAAGAGCTCCTTGGCCAGGGAAGTGCCGGCGAACATGACCAGGACGGCCTCGAGGCTGAGGCTCCTCTCCAGTATCACCTTGTCGATGAGCTGGACGCCGATGATCCACGGTATGGCCAGGGACAGGAGCGTCGAGGCGAACAGCGCCACAAGCATAAGAAACAAGTCCCTCCAGTACGGCTTGACGTAGGAGGCGAAGCGTCGAATGGACTGCCGGTCGCTCAACGCGCTTCACCTGCCTCCTCCTCTAGTCTGTGGAGGTAGACGCGTCCCCTGCCACCGTCGACGGTGATGGTCTGGCCCTCCTTAATCACGCTTGTGCCGATGCCCGTGCTCACCACGGCGGGTATGCCGTACTCCCTCGCCAGGATGCCGCCGTGGGAGAGGGAGCCCCCGACGTCCGTGACGATCCCCCGTGCCACGCCTAGGACCGGCGCCCAGGCCGGGGACACCGCGGGGGAGACAAGGATGTCGCCCGCCTCGAGCCTGGGGAACTCGTGGAATGAGCGCACCACCCTGGCTCTGCCCGTGGACACTCCCGGGCTGATGCCCATGCCGCTGAGTACGGTGGCTCCGCCCTCGTGGATGAGGTGGTCGAGCTTGGAGGACTCTAGGGCCCACTCGTTCCGCGTCTGAGCCCTCTCGTTGAAGAGCAGCCTCCTCGCCTTGATCTTGGCCCTCAGGCCTTCAGCGTCCCCGGGTTGCTTGATGAGGAGGGGTACCTCGTCTGTGCCGACGAAGAACACGTCGTCGATCGACTCGATGGCGCCTCTCTCCTGCAGCCTGCGACCGGCCTCCAGCAGGGCCCTCCTGACCTGGGCCAGGGACATGAGGTAGTAAAAGTCCCGGTCGTCCTTCAGGGGGTAGTTGCTCTGGGCCACTCCCAGCGCGTCCTTGAACCCGCTTCTATCCTCTTCCGGGAGCGCGTCCACTACCCTCCTTACCAGGCCTTCCCGCTCGTCCGCCACGGACGGGCAGCTCCTCTGCCCGGTCTCGCGGGACGCGTGGCTTATTATCGTGCTCAACAGGAATCCGGGGCTCTCACTGTATGTGGGCGCCATCACATCCCACTTGGCGGAGCTCAGGTGGCCGAACCCCTCGAGGTACGACGCGAAGCCCCTGGCCCAGTCGACGCCGCCCTCTACGGCCTCCAGTTCGTGCAGGGCCTCAAGGCCTTTGCGTAGAACGTCCATGATTCCCGGCGATGCCTGTGAGGCGAGGCTCTTCAGGGCTTGGTCCGACTCCGAGTCCTTGTTCGCGAAGCCCACTAGAAGCATGGGGGTCTCCTCGGGCGAGATGAAGCCGACTCGGCTGAGGTAAGGCTCCAGCCGCTCGACGGAGGCGTCTATGAGGCCGCCGACTTTGATCCTGAGCCTGAAGTGCTCCTTGTTGGCGGACACCACGTCCTCCAGGCTGGATGCGAGGTCGGCGTCGGACAGGGACGCGAAGTCTGTTTCCTTGAAGGCGTCGATCTCCTCGAGGAGGGCGGGGAGTATCCTGCTGGACCACTCCTGCCTGAGCTGCCTCGATTTCTGGTAGCGGGCCTCCTTGTCGGTCTTCTCTTTAGATTTCTTCCTGCTCTTCTTCTCTGAGCGCCTCTGCTCTATCACCGGCTTCTCTATGGATATCTGGGCGGGCGACCTCTGGAGCCAGATGTCGTGCCTCGACAGGAGCGTGAAGATGGGCCTCGACTGGAGGACGTGTATCTCGTCCCCCGTGATGGCCCACTCTATGTCCTGTGGCTCGCCGAAGCCATCCTCGATGCGCAGGCCCGTCTCCACCAGGCCGCGTATCTGGCGATCTGTCAGGGAGCCGCTGGCCGCGTCCTCGGATGCCTGGGCCCTCTGTCCTTGGCTCGGTGGGTCAGATGGGTTGTCGCCG
>DASWLJ010000078.1:0-4527 GCA_036396185.1 Bathyarchaeia archaeon
TGTAGAAAGGGAGGTGTATCGAGACGAAGGGCTGGTCCGGGTAGCCGTGGCCCAGCTCGGTGGGCTGGATTAGGGTGCCTCTCAGCTGGTTCTCGGGGTTCAGGACGCTTAACGCGATGAGGGTCGAGGCGTAGTACTTCAGAGCGTATATGAAGTTGAGCCCACCGAAGGCTAGGGCTAGGTATGAGGCTGCCAGCCCAACGTGCACCACTGACTCCCTTCACCTCTCAGACTCTTGGGCTACCGGTCCGAGACGTATCGTTCAACAATCGTTGAAAGACGAATAGACATCAATATTTTTACATATAAGTTTATCTAACATTGTTCGCGATCCGGCGCTGTTCCATGTGTAAGAGACAATAAACATAGAAGCCCTTTTAGCTGGGTTAATATTTCCATAGACGGTAAGCTACACCAAATAGCGGTGCACCTGCTACATGTCCGCCGAAGAAAGAAAACTTGATGAGCTTGAGACACAGGCAGCCGAGCTACGGAAGACGCGGAACCAGCTCTTTGAACAGATAAAGAAGGTCAGGGAAGACAGGGACCGCCTCAACGAGTCGGTCCGGAAGATGAGGGAGGAGGCCCTGAAGCACAGGGGGGAGCGCGACAGGATCAACGCCAAGGTGCAGGAGATCAAGAAGAGCCTGGGCCCCCTCTTCGAGGAGCTGGACGAGAAGAAGGGGCTCCTCACGGAGGCCGAGAATACCCTCAGGGAGGAGTATAGGGGCAGGCCAGAAAAGTCCAGGGTGGAGAGGGACCTGAAGCGCACCGAGTGGGAGATCATGACCACGCCCACCAGGGAGATGATGGACAGGGAGGACGAGGTCTTCGAGCGCGCGTCCCGACTCAGGCGGACCCTGGAGGACTACAAGGACGTGGAGAAGCAGGAGGGCAAGCGCATGGAGTACATGGCGGACAAGAAGGCCACCGAGGTGGAGATCAGGGCATTCAGGGAGGAGATAAGGAAGCTGAGCGAGCAGAGCCAGGAGCACCACGAGAAGATGATCCTGTTCCACGATCAGGCGGACGCCGAGAAGAAGAAGGCGGACGAGGCCCACACCCGGTACGTGCAGAAGATCGAGGAGGTTAACAACGTGAAGGAGGACCTCAACGTGGTGATGCCCCAGATCAGCGCCCTGAGGGACGGCCTCAAAGTCGCGGACCTAAAGGTGGCTGAGCGCCGCCGCATGTCCGGGGAGCAGAGGGCCGAGGCCCTGAGGCAGGAGGCTCTCCGCAAGATGGAGAACGGTGAGAAGCTCACCTTCGAGGACCTGCGCCTCATCTACGGCGACGACGAGGACGACGACACCGAGGTCCTGGACCGCTCCTAGGTTTTATCAACCCGCGGCGCCAAAGAAGACCCGGTGCCGCTTTGTCTGAGAGACGTTGCTGGGACGTTGTGGTGGAGGCCCTGGAGGCTGAGGGCGTACGCCATGTCTTTGGTCTGCCCGGTAACCCCTGGGCGTTATACGACTCGCTCTACGACAGCGACATGGAACCCGTGCTTGTGCGCCACGAGGCTTCCGGCGCATATATGGCCTTCGCCTACGGCAAGCTCACGCGCCGGCCCGGGGTCTGCTTCGGCAGCCCGGGGCCGGGCGTGGCGAACCTGATGAGCGGCGTCCTTGAGGCGTGGAGCGGGTGCCAGCCCATGGTGGTGCTGGGAGGCTCAGCGGGCACGGATGCTGAGGGCATGGGGGCGTTCCAGGAGGCACCCCAGATGGAGATGATGCGGCCCATAACCAAGTGGAGTTACAGAGTGCCATCTGCGGATAAGGCCGCATGGGCAATGAGCAGGGCCTTCAGCCTCTCCATCAACGGTAAGCCCGGCCCCGTCTACGTGGAGGTGCCCTTCAACGTGGGGATGGCCGAGACCAAGGAGACGGGATACGTGAAGTCTGTTGGGCCGCTGAGGACTAGGCCAAGCGTAGAGGCGGTGAATGCGGCGGCCAAGCTACTGCTGAGGGCTGAGAGGCCGGTGGTGGTGGCCGGCGGCGGAGCCTTCATGAGCGGGGCAGGCCCCCGGCTCGTGGAGTTCGCCGAGCTGTTGGGTGTCCCGGTGCTGACGACGCCTAGCGGCAGGGGCTGCATCCCTGAGTCCCACCCACTGGCCGTGGGCCTGGTGGGCCTCTACAGGACGAAGGTGGGGAAGCAGGTGTACGAGGAGGCGGACGCCGTGCTGAGCTTGGGCTCAAGGAACGAGGAGTTCCAGACGGCGTCATGGGCCTACTACCCTGAAGGGGCAGGGTTCATCCAGGTGGACATAGACGCCGACGAGCTGGGCCGCAACTGGAGGCCCGATGTGCCTGTGGTGGGCGACGCTCGGCTGTTCCTCGAGGACCTTATCCAGGCAGTGAAAAGGAAGGCAGTTAAGACGCCGTTGAGGGAGATGCCTCGCGTCAAGTCCATCGTTGAGGCCAAGGAGGCTTACATGGCTGAGGTGGAGGCCGAGGTGATGGCCGACGCCGAGGTGAAGTCCAAGAGGGTGGTCTACGAGGCGGGCAGGGTCTTCGGCGGAGGAACGGTGCTTGTGAACGAGAACGGCAGCCAGGACCTGTGGAGCTACTACTACCCCTACTACAAGGTGCTGGACTACGACTGCTGCGTGGCTCCCGCCGAGCAGACCTGCATGGGTCTGGGCGTCGCCGGGGCCATCGGGGCCAAGCTGGCTGTGCCGGATAAGAAGGTGATCTGCACCACGGGGGACGGCGCCTTCCAGATGTTCGCAAAGGAGCTGCCCACCGCGGTCCAGTACGGCGCCCCCGTGACCTGGATCGTGTTAAACAACTTTAGCCTGGGGTGGATCAAGCTCCACCAGTGGGCCAACAGGGAGCGTTACATTGCCGTGGACTTCGAGGCCCAACCTGACTTCGCTAAGATGGCCGAGGCGTGCGGCTGCTACGGTGAGCAGGTGACAAGGGTGGATGAAGTCCGTGGAGCCCTTGAACGCGGGATGAAGAGGAACCTTGAGGGCGTCCCCGCGGTCCTAGACTTCGTCGTCAAACCCATGGACTTCCCGGATGGCTTCAAGGAGTTCCACCCCGCCATCTTTAGATAGACTCTTTTAAGCCTTTACTCCCTTGTTTTAATATTTCATCGTTAACATCAGGAAATTCAGTGTTTCTAAACTTTACCCATTTTTCGTTAAGCTCCTTAAATGCCATTATATACTCATTTGAACCATTTATGCTTAATTTGGCAAAAGCACGCCCAAACACATCTAAATATTTGAGCATAAGATAAAGTCGCTCATCTGTAAACCCTGGGCGTTCAATCGAAAACTTGTAAGCTGATAGTAGGTGCCCAAATGCGAGATCACCTATAAACACGACGGCCGCCCGAGGATTAACAGATTTGAAAATATCATAGGCTTCTTTTACATTAATCATGTCAGCCCTAGCGTATTCTTCGTAAAGCAGTTTAAACTCATCAAGGAGAGCTGGGGCTAAAGTGAACTGCACTTTCTGGCTGTGATTTTTAGATGGGCTTTTGATCACAGTTGCGATGTTTTGCAGTTCTTTCATAGCTACAGAAAATGTGGTTTTAGATAAGTAACGTTGTTTAGGCTCAAATTCTAGACGAATATCAGATGTTTCTTTATATAATTCATTGAAACCCATACTCTCCCCACGGGCTAAAATCGTAACTATATAACGCACAGTTTTGTTATTTTGGGTTAAGGCGAGATATTTTATTAAAACGGGAGAGGGTACATCTTCGCTTACATTACTTATGGTTTATCACTGTACTGGTTTATGCTACTACTGGTTTATAAGTAAACTGGTTTACTGTTTACTTATGAGATGCGGGAAGCCCAAGACTGTAACTGTAGAAACAGGACACACCCCTAGAGGGGTGCAACATACCCGCCTCAGTATGAGGCTCAACAAACGAAGAAGAGGGAGAGGAAAATGAGTAAAGAACCGCGAATAAACATAGGCCCTGACGACCCGTGGCCCAATGTAGCCATGATAAACGGTGTCCCCCACCACCTGCACTACCTAACCACTGCCCCCACTTTAGCTGTCTACAAGAAGGTAAAGAATGAATACCCTAATTGGGACGATTTCCTTACTTGGAACCAGGACTTCAAAGAGGCCTTGGACCGGTGTCAATACTACTCGGTGCAATACGAGGCCCCGGACGGGAGCCTTTTATAGGTCTACCGCTTCCCCGACTCGGTGAAGGGCAGATACAGTACAAAATGTGCCTGTGGCGCCGAGGTGTTCAGCGACGATCCCACACCCGAGGAGAAGGCAGAAGGCTTCAACCACATTTACCGCTGCGTAAAATGCGGTACAGTTATCAAAGCGATAAGGCGAGAAAAGTGAGTGACAGATACGACGACACCCTCCTCCAACAACATGAGCAGAGTGAAAATTAGGTCAGTTCAAAACCCTGATAGTGCGACATATCAATCGCATCCTTGACACCAGAGAAACAGGTGACGAGGTCTAGGTATTTTTAAATAATAACGACTAGGTGAAGGAGCGTTTATAACTACACCCTGAGTATGGGGCAGGT
>DASWLJ010000079.1:0-2747 GCA_036396185.1 Bathyarchaeia archaeon
AACGTGGTGGACCCTGTGGAGGGATAGGGAAGTAGGGGCCGCTAAAGGGGCTGCCTCTTGAGCTGGTCTAAAGGCGGCTTGGCGTCTGAGAGTAACTCGTTGAGCGGCGGCCCATGTTACCCACGGGGTCGCCACCCCCACTGCGCCCCCTTGGGACATGCGCTCCAGAGGACGCCAAGGCGTCTGCCATAATCGTTCTAGTTGATCCTTAGCTTGGATGACTCAGTTCAGCGATCACGTTCGCGAGATAAAACATCATTGAGATGACTGATCTGTTCATTATCTCACAAGTTCCCGGATTTTATCGTTCCACGTGATCTGACCAGTCGTGGAGCTGTAGAAGCCGTATTCCTTGAACGCGTAGCTGCCCGGGCTTATCTCAGAGTACCCTTTCAGGACGAAGTCAACTACGTCTCTGTCGCCGTTCTCGTCCAAGACGCAGAGTCCGGTGACTCCCCTGTACTCAGAAGCCACCCTCGGCAGCACGTCACCCACGTCGGCGGCTGAAACGCCGTCGGCCTCCAACACGGAGAGGGCGTACACCCAGCAGCAGTCATACAGAGCCGCGTCAAAGAAGCTCGGAGCCTCGACGCCCTCAACGACCCAACCAGGTGGTGCGAGGACGGCTCCTATGAGCCCAACCGTCGAGGCGGGCTCCCCCGCATAATCAACAACTTTAAGCGTATCTGATGTGCCCTCGGTCCCGAGCCACACCGTCTCCATCAACGCCGGGTATTCTTGTGCCTGCTGTAACACTACATAGGCCTCGCTGAAGCTGATGAGCTGCACTGCGACTCCTCCTACTCCATACGTCTCTTCGCCCCCCAGTAGGCTTCTGTTCACTCTCTCCAGGTACGTGGAGAAGTCATATTCCTCAGACCCGTATCTTATCCGATCTATTATCTCCACACCCTTATCGGCGCACTCCGTTTCCAAGGCATTGTATATCGCGTCGGCCCAGGAGTCTCCTCTCTGCAACACCACCACAGCCTCGTAGCCCAGACTCGCTAGCATCTCGGAGCACATCCAGGCTTGAACGGTGTCAGGAGGGGTCAGCCTATAGAGGTTATCCCCGGGCAATGACAGGGTAGACGAAGATGAGGATGGGCTCAGGAGGAGCACGTCGTTCTCGTTCACGTACTGCAGCGAGGCCTCACACATGGATGACCAGGCGTGCCCGATCACGAGGCTTATCCCCGACTCCTTGAACTCCCGTGTGACGGCCAAAGCCTTTGATGTCTGTGCATCGCTGTACTTCACACTGAACTGGAACCTGTATCGACTACCTTGGTTCTCGCAGTACGCGTTGACGTCCCTCTCCGCGGCTAGGACGATCTCCTCGTAGTTGTCCTCCTCTCTCGTGGGGCTGGCCACGCCTATGGTTACAAGTACTGGACTTTCTGGGCTAGGGTAGGTGGAGGTGTACCAGAGATATCCCCCTAAAAACACTAAGAGCACAAAGACAGGAATTATAACTCTCTTATCCTTCATGTTATTCATCAAGCTGTAAGTATTAATTGAAAAAAATTGTATATGTTTAAACTTATCGATAGGCTCAGTCCACATGTGATGGGAGGGTTTCCTCCCAGTTAGTGGCTCTGCTTCTTGAGCTGGTCCAGCGGAGGCTTCAGGTCCGGCGGCACAGGGCATCTGTAGACGCGGCCCTTCATCTGCCGCGTCCACTCGTCCCTGGCCCTCTGAAGCAGCTTCTTGTCGGATAATAGGTCGATGACTGTGCCCGCCATCACCTTGGAGGCGAATATTGTGCTCTTCTGGCCGATGGTTGTGCCGTTGGTGGCGGTGTTCTGCCAGCTGTGGCCCGCCGCGCCGACGATGGTGTACACTGTCCTGAACTGGACCGTGGGCGTGTTCCACGCCACGTCGGCGACGTCGCTGCTGCCGCCCCCCTTGGTTCCTTCCCCGATGGGGTCGTATATCCTCGTGTTTAGGTTCACGTCCATGAGGTCCATGGCGTCCGGAAGGCTGCTGCTCATCAAGCCTATCTTCTTCTTCTCGGGCGGGATGCTCTTGGCCATCTCCGCGGAGAACGCCTCCTCCTCCTCGGTGTAAGTGGGGGCGCCCACCAGCCTCATGTTGGCTATGGCGGTTTCGCCGAGCACCCGGTTCTCCATGCCGTTGTGGACGCCGCTGAGGAACGTCACCTTGTGGGTTGTGCCCACCATCTTGTCGGCGCCGTCCGCTATGTCCAACAGTTTCCGGTAGTACATGTCCACGAGCTCCCGCTCCGGTGCCCTGACGTAGTACCAGCTACGGGCGTAGGGTGGCACCACGTTGGGCTCGTGGCCGCCGTCCTCCACGACGTAGTGTATCCGGGTCTCCTGGACCACGTGCTCACGCATGTAGTTGACGCCCACGTTCATGAGCTCAACGGCGTCCATGGCGCTGACGCCCTGCTCTGGGCTGCCCGCGGCGTGGCTGGCCACCCCGAAGAACTCGAACTTGACGCTGTTCATAGCGTTGCCGCTGCGGAGGCTGACGCCGTTGAAGCCGCTGGGGTGGTGGCCGACGCAGGCGTCGACGCCGTCGAAGACGCCGTCGCGGACCATGAAGACCTTGCCTACGAGGGTCTCCTCGGCGGGGCAGCCGAACACCTTCAAGGTGCCCTTCACCAGGCCCTCGTCCATTACCGCCTTGACGGCCAAGGCGCCTCCCAGGGCCGTGACGGCGTACCCGTTGTGGCCGCAGCCGTGGCCGGCTCCCCCCTCCACCAGGGGCTCCTTGTAGGG
>DASWLJ010000080.1:0-1972 GCA_036396185.1 Bathyarchaeia archaeon
TCTGGCCGTGGTAGTCTAGGATGTGGGTGCAGCGGGGGATGACGCGGTCGCTGAGGGCTGCCGCTATCCGCATGGTTAGGCTAACGTCGGTGGACACCATGCTGCCGAACAGGGGCGTGGAGCGTTTACCGGGGAAGACCCTGTTCATGTTGGCGAAGTCCACTGTCTCCTCTGGCGGGTTAGGGGTCTCCCTGGTCATGTTGGCGAAGGCGTGGGGGTTGGCGACGGGGACGGCCAGGATGGTGCCCCTCAGCTCGGAGGGGTCTGTGCCTGTGACGAGCCGCCTGATGACCCTGTTCTGGTAGTACTCGCTACCGTGGATGCAGGCGAAGAGACCCACCGTGGGGCCCTCGTGTTCGCCTCTGACCACGTGGACGGGTATGGAGAGGTCTGAGCCGGTGAGCATGGTGGCGACCCTGAGCCAGGTGATCGCCCTCTCGCCCGGCTTGACCCTCTTCCCGTTGATGGTGAAGGACATGGAGGATACTCGGGGCGAAGGGATAAAAGGTGATTGAGGGGCTGAATAGACAGAAATAGTGAGTCGTGGGAGGATTACCCATGAAGCTTCTAGGTGAGACCCTATACGAGGTGAGGGGTCCAAAGACTCTGTTCGAGATGAGCTGGCCCGAGGTGGAGGAGGCCCTGGGGAAGACGGACGTGGTCATCGTGCCTGTGGGCAGCACGGAGCAGCACGGCACCCACCTGCCCCTGGGCTCCGATACGTTGCAGGCCGGGGACATGGCCAGGATGGTTATCAAGCAGCTTGCCGAGGAGGGAATAACCGTCTGCGCGGCCCCCACAATACCCTTCGGGGTGAGCCACGCCCACATGAAGTTCCCGGGCACCATAACGCTGAGCTCAGAGACCCTCATGCGGGTCATTACCGAGGTGTGCAGGAGCCTCCACTTCCACGGGTTCAGGAAGTTCATGCTCCTCTACGGTCACGGCGGGAACCTGGCGACGCTGCGGCTTTTGGCCCAGGACCTGGCCCAAATCCTCAAGGACTCTAAGATCATCGTCCCTGACTGGCTTCCCGTCATGGATGCCAAGTACCCTGAGATACTGAAGTCGCCCAGACCCAAGGATGAGCACCACTCGGCTGAGGGTGAGACGGCGAGGCAGATGTTCAGCACCCCGGCCCTGGTGTCCAACAACAGGGGTGAGCCCTTCTACGTGCCGAAGGACATGGACCCCTACGCCAAGAAGCCGTACCCCGGCTCGGTTACGATAGCGGAGAGCGGCGTCGGGATGAAGGAGATGACTCCATTCGGCGTCATGGGGGACCCGTCCAGGGCCACCGCCGAGACGGGTGAGAAGCTGTACAGGGTAATCACCGACTGGCTGTGCCAGGTGGTGAAGGCCGAGCTGCTGAGGTGAGGCCCGTGAAGCCTAACCCGTTGAAGGAGAAGCTGAGGCGCGGAGAGGTCATAATAGGCACGTTCCTGTTCACAAGCAGCCCCGAGGTCATGGAGGTGCTGGGCCACGCGGGTCTAGACTTCGTGATCATAGACGCGGAGCACGGGCCCACTGGGACCCTGGACACTGTTCTGTTCGGCCACCTGGTCAGGGCGGCTGAATCTGCGGGCGTGGTGCCCCTTGTTAGGCTGCCGGAGAGGAGCCGCATCATGACGCAGAAGGTGCAGGACGCCGGAGCCATGGGCGTGGTGGTGCCCATGGTGGAGACCGCCGAAGAGGTCCGTATGATCATCCGGGACTGCAGGTACCCGCCAGCCGGGGACAGGGGCGCATGCTACCTGACCCGGGCGGCCAACTACTCTGCCGGATTCACTGGGAACTACTGGGAAGAGGCAAACAGGAGCATCATGGTGGTGCCCCTCGTGGAGAGCAGGACGGCCATCGACAACCTGGAGGAGATCGTGCAGGTGGAGGGCGTGGACTTCGCATTCTTCGGGGGCAGGGACTACGCCATGAGGGCCGGGCACGCCACGGTGGACAACCCGGACAACAGGGC
>DASWLJ010000081.1:0-2010 GCA_036396185.1 Bathyarchaeia archaeon
CCCCACGCTCCAGGGCCGCCAGGAGCGTCCTCTCTATGTTGATCCTGTGGTAGGGGTCCCCGGGCTCGTAGGGGCGCACCGTAGCCCCTGTCCACGCCCCGGTGCCCGCGTCCTCGATCTTGTGGGGGCCCAGGCCCCTCCTCTCCAGGTTCAGCAGTATTCTTGACAGGAATCCCTGGCCCATGACCCGGGCCCCCCTGGATGTGAGCCTGACCGTGTGCGGACCCTTCTCCACGAGCCCTTTCTCCTCGAGGTCTCGCAGTGTCTCATCGTAGTCCCTCTTGGAGACTCCCTGGGGCTCCCTCCTGAGCTCCTCTACCGTGTCCTCAAGTTCCCGCATCTCGGCTGTGAACTCGGCGGCTTCCAGGGCCTCCTCCAGGTCACCTGAGTCCAGGAGGCTCTCGACGCTGTCCAGCATGAGCTCGGCCTTGAGCCGCTCCAGTTCATCGGTGAGCTCCCCCAGCCTCTGCTGCGCGTCCCTGAACCTCTCCTCCGCCTTCTCCCGGGCCTTCTCCATGAACTTGCTGTCGTGGTCCAGGCCCTGCCCCATCTGCATCCTGGCGGCGTCCCTTAGCAGCTCCAGCAGGCTGTCCTGGAACTCGCTGCACGGGTTGCTCCTGGGGCTCCTCACGGCTGGCTCATCCTTCTCGGAACGAAAATTCGGTCAGTGCCGGTGAATCCTTCGACCACCTTCTCAGCCAGTAGGGTATTAGCCAGAAGCTCCACGGCAGAGAACCAGTACTCGTGGGCTGCCTCGGGCTCTGCGGCAGCCGGGTTCTCCCTGAGCACCTGCTCCAAGTCGTTCACCAGTGTGGGGCTCTCCCAGGTCTTCAGCTCCCTCATGCAGTCGACTGCCGAGTCCAGCAGCGGGTACCCGTCTGAGCCTGAGGCGCCTGAACTGTCCGAGAGTAGCCTGTCCACTTCCTCAGCCATCTTCCTTAGGTCCACGTCCTCTGATACGACGGCGAGCACCTGTTTGCCGACGTCCCTGGCGGCGTACCACAGGATGTCTTCCACAACCTCGTTGTTCCTGGTCATGAAGGCGCTTGGGCTGTCGTCGAAGCCCACGAGGTCCGCCCTCAGCCTTATCCTGCCTCTGAGGCCCAGCTTGAGGCCATCTGCGGCGTCCCTGAGCCCCGCGACGCTGCGGCCTCCGATCTCGGCGCTGCTGTACGTGTGGTCCAGGCTCTTGATGCTGCCCCTTATGCTGCTGCCCCTGTCTATGTTGGGGCAGTTCCTGGTGTAGCGGACGGCCTTGGTGACCACGTCCACGATCCACCACGGGACCGCGGCCTGCCGCTTGAGGTCGATGGCCCTGGCTGATATGGGCTCCTGGGGCCTGTCGCCGGGTGAACCTGTGAAGAAGTCGTCCATGACCCTGAACCCCTCCTTGAACATGATCTCACGCTCCACGGCCTCCTCAGGCAGCCCCATTGGGATCAGCTCCAGGCGGTCCAGCAGCGGCTCAGGCACCCTGTTAACGTGGCTGAAGCCGCTTGGGTTACCCGTGGCCACGAAGAAGATGTCTATGGGGCGCACCCAGTTGTATTCCTCGAGCACTATCCTCCGCTCCTGGAGCATTGGGTGGAACAGCACCTGCACCTTTGTCGGTATGGCGGGCAGCTCGTCAACGCAGACCACGCCCCTGTTGCCGCGGAGCACGCCGGTCCCTATAAAGGCCCGAGGGTCCGTGGGGCTGTCTCCCTGGACGATGGCCTGGAGGTCCTTGACGCCCAGTATCTTGGCCTCGTTAGTGTACTCGTTGCCCTGGATGCGGCTGTAGCGCTGCCTGCCGCCTATGAACTCGATCTCTGGGTTCTCTTCGTCTTGGCAGGCGGGGCACTTCCACTCCCTGGGCCACTTGGGGTCGCAGTTGTAGGGGCAGCCCTTGATCTTGGGCACTGGCGGCAGGAGCTTGGCTAGGCTCTCCGCGAGCCTGGTCTTGCCTGTGCCTTCACGACTGACCAAGTAGGGGTAGCCTCCGCTGAGGACGGCCCTTATGACGTCGTT
>DASWLJ010000082.1:0-3954 GCA_036396185.1 Bathyarchaeia archaeon
AGACGGCCTCACATGCGGGGCCTTCCTGAAGCGGCTCACGGGCTGCGAAGTCTATCTGGCCAACTACGACAACCTGGAGAACGCCCTCGCCAAGGTGCAGCCCCCCGTGACCAGCCTGACGATATGCGACCTCAACGTTAGGGAGGCCCTGGAGGGCGATCTCATACGCATAAGGGGCTTCGCCGAGATCACCATAATCGACCACCACCAGATGGACGCCTGCTTCATAGACCGGCTCCGTGAGCTGGGCGTGGAGGTGACCCTGGACACACGGGACTGCGCAGCCGTCCTCGTCTACGAGGCGCACAAGGAGCAACTTGGGAGGGACGCGGCCCACCTCGCCGCCTACGCCGCGATAAGCGACATGTTCGAGGACGGGCCCGCGGCGTCCGCCATCCTCGCCAGAATGGACAGGAAGTTCGCCCAGCACGAGGCACAGATACTCACCCACGCCCTCGGCAGGGACCAGACCCTGGACTTCAAGCGCCACGTTATGGATTGGCTCAGCAGGTACAGCTACCCTCACAGGATACCCGGGGCAGTAGAGACCGCCGTCAGGGGCTTGGAGGACATGGCCACAATAATGGAGGCGATACCTTCGGCCGCCACGGTTCGAGGCAGGGTCGCCATCATGGAGGCCGTCGGCGACCACAGCACGGGGGCCATGGCCAACCTCCTCATGGACACGCTGGGCGTGGACGTGGGGGTCAGCTACAAGGCCAACGGCGAGTACGTTAACGTCAGCCTCCGCGGGATGACCGACCTCAGAGAACACCTGGGCGACATGGCCAAGGCTCTGGGCCACAGGCTCGGGGGCTTCGGCGGAGGCCACCAGAGGGCCAGCGGCGTGAAGCTGCCCAAGGAAAAGCTTGAGGCTTTCATCGACGAGGTGGTCAGGCAGTTCAGTCCCTGACCCTGCGCCTCCACTCGGATTTCCCACGCATCTTCCTCACCCTATCATCCAGGGGCTCCAGCCGCTCGGGGTCGAACGGTGTCCACACCTTCTCATCTGTCTCCGAGTCGCTCAGCTCCCTGGTTAGGCATATAGTCACGGTGCACTCCCTCTCCCCGTGCCCCACGTCCTCGCACCTGAGGCAGTTCATGGCCCTGGCCAGCTTGACGAGCCTGACCCTGCTGAAGGGGTCGTCCAGGCCGTAGTAGTCGGCGTTCCTGTAGTTGATCTCCTTCTCGCGCCCCGTGTCGCTGTAAACCACGTACGCCTCGCCGTCCAGCATCCTCTGGACTGGCGCGAATATCCGCCGGTACACCCTCAGGTTTATCCGCTGGCCCTCGGCCACGACGACCAGTCTGTTCCCGCGACCCAGACGCTGCACCCCTCGAACAGTCACTAAGTCTCGGCGGCCGCCTCCAGCTCCCTGTAGGCCCTCAGGGGGTCGGCGCTCTTCATTATGTAGCTCCCCGACGTGAAGAGGTCCACGCCCTTCATCCTGGCCAGCCTCACGGTCTCAGGCACCATCCCGCCATCCACCTCGACAGTGAGGGAGCGGCGCAGGCCCTTGAGCTCCGCAGCCTTGTCAAGGCACTCCGGCAGGAACCTGCCACCGTAAGCACCCGGGTTCACAGTCATCACCATCACCCCGTCAAGGTCCCCGATCACCGGCTTCAGCACGCTGACGGGGGTCTCCGGGTTCAGGGCAAGAAACAGCTTGTTCGGGAGTCTCTTGAGCTTCCCGACGTCTCTCCTGATGCTGGGCAGAGACTCTGCGTGCACTATGATGGTTTCGGCCTCACCCTTGAACCGCTCGACGTGGCTCCATACGTCCCTCACCATGAGGTGGGCCTGGTAGTGGGGCCCCTCTGGGAGCCGGGCCTCGAAGTCCAGGGACCTGCTTGGCACGAACTCGCCGTCCATGACGTCCAGCTGCACTGTGGGCGCGAAGCCCGTCACCTTCCCTAGGCTCTCGTTCAGCTCGCCCTGGTCCGCCGCTATCACTGCCGGAATGATTCGGGCCTGTCTCGTCATGTTGGTTCTTGTATGTTTCTGGTGTTATTTTATTTTATGCCGGGCACCATGCTTTTGTTTAGTGAGGCTCCGTAATGTCCCATATATCAGGGATGGTGGTGATGTTCCTGTGGCATAATGCTGCGCTCCCCTTGTTGAACGAATATGATGTGACTTAATTTTTCACTCAAAATATTTTTAAATAAACTAACACTAATCATGGTTATATATAGTGGGCACATATATTATACACAAAAAGTATCCAACTATACGCGTCAAAATTAGATAACTGGTAGGCGCAGGTGAAGGGGGAGACGATGAAGGGGGACAGGGTGAACAGAGATAGACCCATCAGGATTCTCCACGTGGACGACGAGGAGAACCAGCTGGAGTTCACCAAACTCTTCCTCGAGGAGATCGACAAGGATGTCGTCATCGACTCCACCTCGGACCCCGACGAGGCCGTACGGCTAGCATCAAAGAACAGCTACGACTGCATAGTGAGCGACTACAAGATGCTCACCATGAGCGGCGTGGAGCTGGCCCAGAAGGTCAGGAAGAACAGCAGCGTGCCCTTCATCCTCTACACCGGGCAGGGCAGCGAGGAGGTGGCCCAGTCGGCCTTCGAGGCCGGCGTGGACGACTACCTGAAGAAGGAGTCGGAGCCCAGCCACTACCAGATCCTGGCCAGGCGGGTCAGGCAGAACGTTGAGAAGCACAGGGCCGAGCAGCTCTACAGGAAGGTGGTGGACGAGAGCAGGGACGGCATCATCATAGTCACAGGTATTACGATAGCCTTCGCCAACCGGGCCGCGAGCAGGATGATAGGGGGAGGCGAGCCCGGGGACTTCGTGGGGAAGAGCCTCCTGGACTACGTCATAGGCAACGAGAAGGAGACGATCAGCCGCCTGTGCGCCGAAGGGGACGGCGAAGATGCGCCCCTGCTGGAGGTGCAGCTCAGGACAGGCAAGGGCTCGATAAGGGTCGCCGAGGTCTCGTCCACGCTTATCAACTACCTGGGCCAGGAGTCCCACCTATGCTTCTTCAGGGACGTCACCCACCGCAAACGGGCGGAGGAGCGGGTGGAGGCGCTCCACCAGCAGGCCGTGAGGCTGGGCAGCCTGACTGACCTCCGCAGCGTAGCCGCGGCGGCCCTCGACATCATGGAGGACGCCTTCGAGTACCAGGCCGTCAGCTTCCAGGTCGTGGAGGGCGGCCGCCTCAAGACGCTGGACGTCAGGGGGGCTCCCCGCATCAACCTGTCCCTCCCCATGGACGGCCCGGGCATCACCGTGAAGGCCGCCCGCGAGAAGCACAGCATACTGGTAAACGACGTTACGGGGTGCAAGGACTTCTTCAGGGGCTCAGTGGACTCCATGAGCGAGCTAGCCGTACCAGTGGTCGTCGACGGCGAGACGGCCGCCGTCCTCAACGTGGAGAGCCTGGAGCTCAACGACTTCACAGAGGACGACAGGAAGCTCCTCGAGACCCTCAGCTATCACGTGGCGTACGCGGTGAGCCGCGTGACGGGCAGGAAGCCCGGCATGGAGGCTGAGAAGGCCGTGAGGCTCGACTACGCCCTGGGCCGCCTCGACGACGCAGAGAAGGTGGACGCCCTCGTGCAGAGCGACCTCAAGGGCTCGCTGAGGTCAATCAAGAACGCCTCCGGGATACTGCGTGACCGGCCCGAGATGCTGCCCGACCTGGTGACCAGCATAGACAGGGACGCGGAGCACGCCTCGAAGGTGGCCGACATGATACGTGAGACGGTGGCGGCGTCCATCATGAACGGCAGCTTCTCCGAGGTTAACACAGTGGTTAGGTCGGTGCTGGAGCTGGCCTACATGCCAAGGAACATACACGTCAAGTCCGCCCTGAGCGAGGTCAAGCTCATAGCGGAGGTCCCAGTCGAGAAGATGGCTCGCCTGCTGGACAACCTGGTGCGGAACGCCGTGGAGTCCATGCCCGACGGCGGCACCCTGGAGGTGAAG
>DASWLJ010000083.1:0-3955 GCA_036396185.1 Bathyarchaeia archaeon
CCAGCTCGCTGTCCTCTGAAAGCGTCGAGAAGACTCCGTCGATCTCTATGTTGGGCAGCTTGGCGATGTACTCGATTAGCCCCGGGGCCTCGCCCCAGCGGACACCCACCCTTCCGAGGCCCGTGTCGACCTTGACCCACACCTTGGCCTCCTTCCTCTGTTTTCTGGCCGCCTCGCTGAGGTGCTCGGCTGTCTTTCTCTGGTACACGGTCTGCGTTATTCCGCGCTCCACGACGTACCCGTACTGCTGGGGCGCGAACAGCGGGTCCATGTTCACGATGCCCACGTCCAAGCCCGCGTCCCTCAGCTGCTCGGCCTCCCACAGCTTGGCCACCAGGACCCTCCTCACCCCCCACCTGGCCATGTACGCTGCGACGGGCACCAGGCCGTGCCCGTAGGCGTTGGACTTCACGCACGGGATGATCTCCCGCCCCGTCGCGGCCTTCACCTGGTCCAGGTTGTGGCCCACGGCGTCAAGGTCGACCTCGATCCAGGACTGGAAGCCTTCAATCCTCTCGGCTATCTCACTGGGCGGCGGCTGCCTCTCGAAGTAGCTGCTCATGGGTATTCGGGTGCGTGTGACCCGTATAAAATGGTTGACTAGAAGAGGAAGCTGGGGGGCAGCGCGAACTTCTCTATCTCGGTCCTGGTTATCGCCTTGATGCGCTCCAGCTCCATCTCCTGGTCAGGCATGATGAAGGTTATGGCCGTGCCACTCTTGCCTGCGCGGGCCGTCCTGCCCACCCGGTGGAAGTACATGAGGGGGTCGTCCGGTACGTCGAAGTTGATGATGAATGGCACGTCCTCGATGTCCAGGCCGCGGGCCGTCAGCTCCGTGGATATCATCAGTTCGAAGTCGCCGCGCCTGAACCCGTCCAGCACCTGCTGGCGCCTCGCCTGAGTGAAGTCGCCGTGGAGGGGCTCAACCGACATGCCGTCCCGCTTGAGGGTTGAGGTCAGCCTGTCCACCGTGAACTTTGTGCGGCAGAAGATTAGGGCCCTGTCGATCTTGAAGAACTCGATGAGTCGGACGAGGGCGTCCTCCCTCTCGTGGGGCGCCAGGATCATGTAGTACTGCTTGATGGTGGTGAGCGCTATCTCGTCGCGGCTCATGTTCACAGTCACGGTGTCCGGCATGAACTTGGCGCTCAGGTTCCTTGTGCGGTCGTCGAACGTGGCGCTCCAGAGGCTCACCTGCTTCTTCTTTGGCAGCCCGTTGAGGATGTACTCTATGTCGTCGTAGAAGCCCATGTCGAACATCCTGTCGGCCTCGTCCAGCACGACCATTCTGATCCATCCCAGGTCCAGGTTGCCGCGTCTCATGTGGTCCATGATGCGGCCGGGGGTACCTACGACGACGGTGGGCTTCTTCCTGAGCTCCCGCACCTGGCCCTCTATACTCACGCCGCCGTAGATGGGCGTAGCCCAGACCTTGCAGTACTTTCCGTACTTGTTTATGTCCTCGTTTATCTGCACGGCCAGCTCGCGGGTGGGGGCCAGCACGAGCCCCTCGACGTGCCCGGAATCCGGGTTCAGCATCTGGAGCATGGGGACCCCGAAGGCGGCCGTCTTCCCTGTGCCCGTCTTGGCCTGGCCGAGGACGTTCTTGCCCTCAAGCATGGGGGGTATCGCGTACTCCTGGATGGGAAACATCTCGTCGAACCCGATCTCCTTGAGGGCTTTCTTGATCTCGGGCTTTATTTGCAGTTCATCGAACTTCATTTTGATCAGTTTGGTTGAGCGTGAATCTCATCTGAGAGTGCGGGGGGCTCTAATAAAGCCTCTCATAAACGTCCAAACGTCACCATGGCGCGGCGCCCCCGGTGACCCCGCCGATATGTAATCCGCGGTTCAAGGCACAGGGGGGCCGACGACCATCAGAGACCGGGCTAGATACACGCTGGCTTTCATACTGCTCCTGATCGCCCTGTCCTTCGCCTCAGTGTACCTCAAGAGCCGGGAGCTGAGTACGAAGCCTCCCAGGGCCGTCGTCCTGGACGCGTTGAACACGACCGGGGGGCCCGGCTTCGCCGCGGGCTGCACGTCGCTGCTTCAGTCCCACGGATACGCCGTGGACGTCCGCGAGGGCGCCAACGTGACCGTAGAGACGGTTAGGGGCCTGAGGGGGTACAGGATCATGGTACTCAGGGTTCATAGCGGCGTCTTCGAAGGCGGCGCCTGGCTCTTCACGGGTGAGGAGTACAGCGGCTCGGAGCACGTCGTCGAGCAGCTGTCAGGTGAGGCACACATGTCCAGGAACCCGAACGACCCTAGGCTGATGTTCGCCGTGGGCAGCGGGTTCGTCAGGCACTACGTGGGCGGGCTGGACGGCTGCCTCGTGTTCCTGATGGGCTGCGACGGCTTAGCTGTGGACGACCTTGCGTCGGCTTTCTGCGGCGCGGGGGCCTCCGCCGTGGTGGGTTGGGGTGGCGCCGTCGCCCTGGGCGAGACCGATGAGGCTGTCCTCTTTGTTCTGGGTGAGGTGCTGGAAGGGGCTTCCCTGGGCGCCGCGGTGGACGACGCCAACGCCCTGGGGGGCTACGGGTCGCCCCTCTTGGTTTACCCTGAGGCTGGGAGGGCTTGGGTGGCAGTGGGCTGAGACCGGGGCCGTGTTAAAAGAGGTGGGTCCCCACACGCCACGTGTTCCGGTTACTGTACCAATAATGGTTACATCCCTGTGACATAAATTGTGCGCACAATGCGAGAAAAAGCGCTACTATTAACACTCCTAATATTATCATCAACTGCAGCGGCGCTGAACACGCCGCAGGTTAAAGGGGACTCCATCCCGTCAGGGTACCAGTCCTTCTACGTCCTCGGCGACAGCTCCAAGATCATCAAGGACGCCGTGGATGTGGCCTGCAACTTCAACCCGGCCACCGCCCAGCCCTACAGCGTCTTCAGCCTCGTGGCCTACCAGAACAAGTCAAGGATATACATCGACCTTAGGGGTAATGGATACAGTTTCAACAAGCTCGACTTCACAGGCGCCGACGCCGTCTTCGAACTGGACAAGGAAGGCGTCCTGACCCTCGACAACTGGGCACCGCCATACTACACCATCACCCCGCCGACGCGAGGCACCCTCCTGAACGGTAACCTGACCGGCCCAGGCAACAACATCACCGGCGTAGACGGGGGCGACTACTTCTTCGTGGCAGGCGGACCCCTGAACGTGTTCAGGGGCGCCACAGACAGGCAGCCCGGGACGGGCGACGGCAACTTCGTCGCTGACATGTGGGAGATCTACAACCTTGAGAGCGGCGGCCCCCTGGCCCAGAAGAAGTACATCGTCCCCGTGGGGGAGAACACGGCTGGCACAGAGGACTTCCTTGGCTCGGGTGAGCTTGTGGGCGGCACCTTCGCTGTGGTTCAGAGCACAGCCGACGGCACAGTCGTCCACTACAGCAGGCAGGGCACACCGTTGACCGAGGCCCTGAGCAGAGGCGAGAGCTTCGTCATCCAGCACGTCTGGGAGGGCGACTACATAGAGGCTAACAACAAGATACAGGTGGGGTTAATAGCCAGCGGAGGCGAGACCTACGACATAAGGTACTTCACGTTGAAGGACGCCCGTCTGACGGGCCGCGACTTCTACGCTCCCACGTTCCCCAGCGGCTACGAGCCCATGGACCTCAGGTTCCACATATACGCGGTCACGGACGCCCACGTCACCATAGAGACGGACGCCGGCGTCGCCCCAGGGTGGAACCAGAAGGCCGTCCCCGTCAACACCACAGACACCAGCTTCACCACCGACGGCACCACGCCTGTGCACATATACGGCAAGCCCGGCGAACGCATAACGGTCCTGGTCTCAGTGGACGCCGGGAGCGGCGACAGAGACTGGGGCTTCACCCCGGTGGACAGGAACAGCCTGGTGAACGAGTACTTTGTGCCCTACGCTCCAAGCGGCAAGAACTCCACAAGGGACATGCAGCTCTGGGTCACCCCC
>DASWLJ010000084.1:0-23303 GCA_036396185.1 Bathyarchaeia archaeon
TTAATCTAATGAGGATTATTCTTCAGTTTTTATAGAAGATTAAATATACTAGTGTAAAAAAATAGTAAAACAACTCTCGGGGTGTGAGCGTGCTTGAACCCTGATCAGTTGGCTGATTTTCTAGCCTCAATTGAGAAAGAGGATTGGGAGCAGGTCCTCAAACACCTGGAGACAATCACGATCGATGCGTGTTCCCAGGGGGGCGTAACCGATTCTCAAGCTTATGCAAGCAAGGTCGCCTTAAGGACGAAGTTGATCACAGCCTTGAAAACCATGGAGAGGTCCCTTGAAGACGCCAAGACGTATCGACAGATGCCTGAAGAACTCCGCGAGTTGTTCGAGTCAGACGCTGACGCTTTACTTAAAATAGGTGTTCGCCTCAGGGAGTCCACGAACGCGAGGCTCCAGATGCACCACGTCAGGGAATACTTGGACATGGTTAAGCTCAACCACGGTTCAAAGTGTGGTGAATGCGAGATAACTGAGATACTCAAGGCGATAGACGAAGTCAGCCGCACATCATACCTGGAGCTTTAACGGCCTCAGACCCACCGCGGCGCACCACTTTCGGCCACCACCCTCTGGGCTCCCCGTTTAGAAGGACATAAAAACCGGGCACCCGGTTACTAGGTGTGACGTGAGAGCCATGAGCAGCGGAATGTGGGCAGAGAAGTACCGTCCGAAGACCCTAGACGAGATAGTTAACCAGAAAGAGATCGTCAGTAGGCTCAAGAACTTCGTGCAGGAGAAGAATCTGCCTCACCTCCTGCTGGTGGGCCCCGCCGGTGTGGGTAAGACCTCAAGTATACTGGCGCTGTCTAGGGACCTCTACGGCCCAGGCTATAGGAACTTTATACTTGAGCTCAACGCCAGCGACGAGCGCGGCATCGACGTGATCAGGGATAAGGTGAAGAACTTCGCCAGGACGGCCGCCATAGCGAGCCCCGTCAGCTTCAAGATACTCATAATGGACGAGGCGGACAGCCTCACATCGGCTGCCCAGCACGCGCTCCGCCGCACCATGGAGATATACACCAGAACGTGTCGCTTCTGCCTCATAGGTAACTACAGCGAGAACATCATAGACCCCATCCAGAGCAGGTGCAGCATATTCAGGTACGGCCCACTCGATGAATCAGACGCCAAGGGATGGATAAAGTACATCGCGAAGAATGAGGGCGTCGAGGTACTCGATGAGGGGCTTGAAGCCCTGTACCAGGCCAGCGGGGGAGACCTCAGGAAGGCCACCAACCTGCTACAGGCCGCCGCGGCAACCCGGAGCGCGATAGACGACGTGTCCGTGTACGAGGTGCTGGGGAAGGTGAGCCCTGAACGCGTCCGCGCCATGATCCAAACTTCGCTGGACGGCAACTTCATGGAGGCGAGGGAGATCCTGCGAGACCTCCTCATCGACCAGGGTTTGGCGCCAGACGACATAATCAGGATGACGTACAGTGAACTCATGAGGCACACCAGCATCTCCGAGGAGTGGAAGGTGAAGCTCAGCGATGCGGTGGGCGAGGTGGACTTCAGGCTCACCCAGGGGGCGCGCCCAGAGATACAGCTCAGCACCCTCCTAGCCCACTTGGCACTAGCGGGAGAAAAGATGAAGTGAGCACAGACCAGCCCTGGAGCCACAGGTACAGGCCCGAGTCCAAAGAGGACATCCAAGGCAACGGAGAGGCAGTGGACAGGCTGGAGGCGTGGCTGAGGAGCTGGGAGAAGGGGCCCCCAAAGAAGAGGGCAGCCTTCATCTACGGGCCGCCAGGCATAGGTAAGACGGCCACAGTGCAGGCACTCGCGGCCGAGCTCAGCTTCGACCTAATGGAAGTAAACGCGAGCGACAGCCGCAGCAAGAACCAGATCGAGGAGCTCATAGGGAAGACCGCAGGCCAGACGGTGAACGTCTTCGGGCAGAGGCGGATGCTGCTGCTGGACGAGATGGAGGGGGTAGACGGCCAGAGGGACCGAGGAGGAATCACGGCCATCGCCGACCTCATAAAGACCACGATGAGCCCCGTAGTGCTTGTCGCCACAACGATAGGGGAGAACATGGAGGAAAAGTTCAGGAGCCTCCTGGACAAGGCTGTCCTCATAGAGTTCCAGCCCATACCCTCCTTCGACGTGGTGGAGAGGCTTGAACGGATAGCCAAGGAGAACGGGGTCACTGTCCACCCGGAGGCCTTGGAGAAGCTCGCTGTCAAGAGTCAGGGGGACCTTAGGTCAGCCATAAACGACTTGGAGACGGTGGCCCGAGGGAAGACGCGCGTCGAGCCCGAGGACATAGAGTGGATGGGTGAGCGCGATAGGCAGGACTACACGCCCAACATCATCAACAGGATATTCAGCGCCAGGAGCCTCTGGGAGGCCAGGCAGACGATAAGCCAGAGCATGATCCCCTACGAGGACCTCTTCGACTGGATATACGAGAACCTACCATACATCGTGGACGACCCAGGTGAGCGGCTGGAGGCCCTGAGCGTGCTAGCCAAGGCCGACATTTACCAGAACAGGGCCAAGAGCACCAACTACAGGCTCCTGAAGTACATGTTCAACCTGATGACGGGGGGCGTGGCCTTCACGAAGAAGGTGAGCAAGGGACTTGGGCTCATGAAGCAAGTCCAGCAGGCCATACTCAGGTCCGGGCTTCCCCTAAGCAACTTCCAGACAAGTGAGACCAGGGAGGGGGTGCTGGTGAACCCCGTCAGGTGGCTGGGGAGAGACAAGTGGGGTGAGCTCAACGGCGCCCTCAGGGGCGTGGGGGGTAAGTGGGTGTACGGCCAGAACGTCTGGCTTGTGCCCTATCTCAGGGAGCCCCAGAACAAGTGGAGGTACATCACGACGTACCACGACCGCCACAGGACCCGGGAGGTGGCGGCGAAGCTGGCGCAGAGGACCCACACGTCCACGCAGGAGGCTGTCACCGAGACTCTGCCTCTCCTGAGGATAATATACAGGTCCGGGCAGGAGGCGGCCGAGGAGATCGACGCCTGGCTTGACCTGGAGGACAAGGAGAGGGAGTTCCTGGGCTCCTAGGTGGGCCTCACATAAGTATTAATCATCCGCCAACGTTCTCTACTAACAGTGAAGTTCATGAAGTTCAGCTCACTACCTAGAGCGAGGCTGGCTTCCCTGCCCACGCCTCTACAGTTCCTCCCCAACCTGACGAAGAGGCTGGGCGGACCTAGGATATGGGTTAAGCGGGACGACCTCACGGGCCTCGCCTTCGGCGGAAACAAGGCCCGTAAACTGGAGTACCTGATGGGTGACGCCATCGAGAAGAAGGCCGACTACATAGTGACGGGGGCCGGGTTCCACAGCAACTGGTGTACCCAGGCGGCTGCCGCGGCTGCGAAGCTCGGCTTGAAGATAAGGCTCATCAAGTCAGGGCCAAGCGAGGGCTACGACGGCGAGACCTGGGACGGCAACCACCTGCTACACAGGCTCATGGGCGCCGAGATACAGGTTGTGAAGCCCGAGGGCTTCATGGCCGCCATGGAGGCCTCCATGAGTGAGCTCAAGGAGAAGGGCCACAACCCGTACTACATGCCCGTGGGCGGCTCCATAGCCCTCGGGGCCGCGGGGTACATCAACGCCATGCTGGAGCTCACCTACCAGCAGGCCGACCAGGGCGTCCAGTTCGACTACCTCGTCCACGCCACCGGCAGCGGGGGCACCCAGGCCGGCCTCGTCACCGGCGCCAAGGCGTTCAACGCAGGCATGAAGGTCGTGGGAGCGGCGGTGGGCTGGACGGAGAAGGAGGATCAGGCCAACAAGGTAAAGAGCATCATGGTGGACGCGAAGAAGCAGTTCGAGCTAGACTTCAACCTCAGCGACGGGGACATAGTCGTCTACAACGAGTACGTGGGCGGCGGCTACGGGTTCATGTCGGAGCAGAAGCTGGAGGCCGTGAAGGTGCTGGCTGAGACAGAGGGCATCATGATCGACCCCGTGTACACCGCGACAGCAATGGCCTGCCTACTGGACCTGGTTCGGAAGAAGAAGTTCACAAAGAAGCACAATATCGTGTTCCTCCACACCGGCGGCGCGGTCGCCCTCTTCCCATACAGGGAGCCTCTGAAAGCCTACGTCACAGGCCAAAAGCTGCCCTGGACCATCCCCAAGTGGAGCCCCCAGAGCGGGTAGCAGAGAAAACCAGGATGACCAGCCTCCCGGAGATCGACCTCGCCCTCCCATACATCACCCGTGGCATACCCGGAATAGGCGGCAAGGTCAAAAGTAAGCCAGAGCACTTCATAGTTGACGAAGTACCCCTCTACGAGCCCAGCGGCTCAGGCGAGCACCTGTACGTAAACGTAACCAAGACTAACATGACAACCAGGGACGTCCAGCTGGGCCTGGCGGAGCTCTTCGAGCTCAAACCAGAGAACATCGGCAAGGCGGGGCTCAAGGACAGGAACGCGGTCACATCCCAGACCTTCAGCGTGCACCTCGGGAGCGCCGGCGTCACACCAGACGACGCGAGGCGGCTCATAGAGGACCACGTGAAGGTCAAGGTGAACTGGGCCAAGTACCACGACAACAAGCTCCGCGCGGGGCACCTCAAAGGAAACAGGTTCACCGTGACCATCACGGACCTGGATGTCTCCAGAAGCCCAGCCTTAGAGACCCTGGAGCAGGTGTCAGGCCGCCTTAACAGCCTCGGGTTGCCTAACTACTATGGCGAGCAGAGGACAGGCGCGGAGGGGGAGAACATCAGGTCAGGGTGGGAGATTCTTCAGGGAAGGAAAAGGATAAGGGACCGCTGGCTGAGCCGCTTCCTCGTCTCTAGCTACCAGAGCCACTTCTGTAACAGGTATATGGCTGAGAGGGTGAAACGCGGCCTCTTCGGCAGGCTACTGCTGGGCGATGTGGCCAAGAAACACGACACGGGCGGCCTGTTCTGGGTCGAGGACGCCTCCGAGCAGTCAAGGTATGAGGCTAGGGAGATCAGCTTCACGGCCCCCATGTACGGGTACAAGATGCTGAGGCCCAGGGGCGAGGCCGCTGCGCTTGAGGACGAGGTACTGGGCTGGTCTGGCATAACCGAGGAGCAGTTGAGAAGGTGCCATGTCAAGGGGACTAGAAGAATGGGCAGGATTTTCCCGGATGTCTCATACAGCGAAGTACCTGAGGGCTTTAAGCTTGTTTTCACCCTCCCCATGGGAGGGTACGCCACGGTGGCCCTCAGGGAGTTCATGAAAAACGATGACGCTTGTTAGCTAACGATACCTAGAATTGACGAAAATCTGTGAACCATGTTCTATAACCACGTTATGCATCTCACTACTTGATCGATCATAAAATTCATTGTTATGTGATAAAGTCTCTACCTTCCTTAATAGCAGTGAGCGATGGACATAGTTCAAACATAAATGTGGGATCACATGAGTCAATACGATAAGGTTGAAGTCATGGACTTCCTGATCAACGTGCTGAAGGACCATGAGAAGTCGTTGGACGCGTTGATCTCCCGGGCGGAAGACGTGATCACAGAGAAACAGAGCCTCCAAGACGCCCAGACGCCCGGCTCATCTGACATCCCAACGATAAAGGTGGTATTGAAGGATTGGCAGGAGTTCAGGAAAAGGCTGGCGGAAGTAGACCTACTCTGCTTCGACCTGATCGGGTCTGTTTTCATCATCTCGGCGAGCACGGGCCCCAAGGTCTACGAGTTCCGTGAAGCGATCCCGCTGAAAGCGTCAAACTGTGATCAATTCGATGATAAGACTAACGTCTACCATCTGTCCATCGGGTTAGACCTGTTCTCAAAAGGATCGAGTAACGACAGGAAAGGCTGCGCCTTCGACTTGGACCCACAGTACACGAGGAACTGGCTATCAAAAGAATTGAGCATCCACCAGGATTTCATCGTTTGCGGAGACATAGAGCTATAGCGGCCGGTCGGACTCCTCGGGGCCCTGTATCTCAACAAGGTTTTTCGCTTTAGTATAGTACCTAATGACGTTTTCCCCCTTCGGTGTAAGCTGGAACTGCACCTTGGTTCGTCTATCTTTAATATCCTCGCCGATCTCCGAGATGAGGCCCTGATTCACGAGGCTTTTCAGTATCTCTTGGAGGGGTCTCCACGACAGGTTGGCTCCATACATGACCTGCGTAGGCTTATTCGACCCGTTCTTGATCTCTGACAGAACGTCTATGTAGATCTCGAAACGGGACCGCCTACTGCTCATTGAACCCCCCTCGGTAAATGTATGTTTAATTATAGAATATATTTAATGGTTTTGTATATCTGACCGATAATATACATTAGTGTAGGTCAAAATGACCATTCAGAACACAATAACACAATACTAAGGACATTCAATGGTATTATCGGTTACAGTGAATCCCTCCAACTACATAGTAGGTTAAAGCGGCGTAACATCGTGGAAGCCTATGCAGTGATCCATAAATGGTAATAGATCAAAATCCTAGTAAACGGATTAGGATGATCCATATGCCGGGCACCGATTATCGGCTCAAGCACATATTTATGCAGATACCCGAGGCACACAGTAAATGCTGATCTATAAACCTTTAATAAAAAACCGGGGAGGTGAGAATGATGGCCGCGGACAAAGGTTCACTCATGGATCTTAAATCTGAGTTAAACGCGCTCAAGTCAGACTTAGGCGACACCGAATCTTCTAGCGACGACTCAGACGTCACAAACGACATGATGGACCTCAAGAGGCGTATGGATAAGGCCGACCAGGAGATGAGGGCCATGACCGAGGCCATGAAGTCCACGTTACTCGATGTACGCGCCCTCATGCAGGACATGGACAACCCGTTTAACATGCTCCGCGACATGGGCGTGGACAAGCTCGTCAACAAGGCCGTTGAAACCGTTGAAGACGAGGTGAATAAACAGAAGCGGGAGGAAGCTAAGAAGCGTATGGCGGGAGACGGTAGAGAATCTGAATCCATGATGGCTCAGATGGTTGGGCAGGCAGCCTCGGCGCCGATGTCCGCGGGTTATGCTGCTGGCCCATCTATGGCTCCATCCATGGCTCCGCCGATGGCCTCGCTCTCTCAAGCAGGAATACCGTTGGGATCGCCTCAGGCCTCGAACACAAACTTGCCTCAAAACTTGGCACGACCAACTCCGAGCTACAGTGAGCCTGCTATCAGCGATAGCCAGCCTCAAGGCTATGGGCCTCAGAGCCCCTCATATGGGGGCGGCTCGACGCAGATCGAGGAAAATGTGAACTCTCTCATGAAGAGGGTGGCCGTAACAGAGCAGGCTGTGCCTCTGATATTGAAGAGGGTGGCGAGAACAGAGGAGGCCGTGGGTGAGCTCAGCGACTCCGTACAGGAGCTCATTGACGATCTGAAGGGTGAAAGACGTAGAGGCCGCGGAGAGAGGCCGCGCCGTTCATCCAGCTACTCATATGATCTTGAATCAGATGAGGCGAAGAACCCTGGAGAGGTTTACTATGAGGCGTATGTGAGCCTGGTGGCCGACTACCTCGTACTCAGGTTCGGCGATAAGGGGGCCGAGGAGATACTTCTAGAGGGTATGTACAAGGGCTGGGCGTCTCCCCGCGTCGTGAGAGACATAATGGATCACACGGCGAGCACCTCCAAGACAAAGGACCGGAGAGCGCCTCTACCATTCGGGATCGGGGATATGAACAACGAGATGGAGGACAAGATACTCCTTACGTCTCTGCTGAAGAACCTGGACAAACCAGTCTCAGAGTGGACCGAGCCAACACACCTGTTCCTGCTCCTTGCCCTTGTGACGAGAGCGAGAGAGAACAAGCTGAACAGGTCTGAGCCATGAGTTTCCTGAACGCCGAAGACGAGAACATACTTAAACTCAACAACCCCGAGCTTGACAGGAAGATGGGCGGCCTCCCCTTGCCCTCCCTGACCATCATCGAGGGAGCGAACGACTCGGGTAAGAGCGTCCTAGCTCAGCAGATAGCCTACGGGGCGCTCACCGCCGGTAAGAGAGTGATCTTCATCACAACGGAGGACACGGCCAAGGGTCTCCTCACAAACATGGAGAGGCTAAACTGGAACGTCACAGACAACTTCATCAGTGGTAACTTCAAGATCACGGCCCTCAACACCGTGAACATGAAGTGGAACGAGGAGATATCCAAGTACTACCTAATAGCCCTCACCAACTACATCAGGCAGAGGGCCAGCGTCTACGACATAGTCATCCTGGACTCTATCACCCACCTGCTATCCCACGCACAAGAGAGCGATATACTTGACTTTTTCAGTACCTGCAGGTTCATAGTAGACCAGCTGGGCCAGACCTTCCTAATCACCATCCACCCTTACGCGCTCCAGCACGAGCTATTAACGAGAACACGCGCCTTCTGCGATGGCCACATACTACTGGAGATAAAGACCTTCAGGGACAGGACGGCTCTCACCATGAACGTGGCCAAACTGAAAGGAGCCACCAAGAACGTGAGCGACCTCATAAGCTTCGAGGTCTCTCCGGCCTACGGCATCAAGATACTGCCCTTTTCCACAGCCAGAGGATAGGACCCAAAGTTCCACTAAACCATCTTCAAAAAATACTTCAGCGAAGGATAAGTAAAAATAGGCACATCTGGGCCGTGGAGCAAAATAGCCCTAAATACGTTAACTAAAAACAGCGAAAACTAACCCAAAAAAATTCACGTTATGTACAGCCACTGTTATCCAGACGACTAAAAAAAGGGGGTTATTTTTCCACATTGTCAGCCAGGTAAGCCGGATCATTACCCAAGTAAATGGGGTTAGCCCGACCACAGACACCGCAGTGACGATCCTCGTACCTCAGATTAGCTCTGCAGGCACACACGGCCCAGATCTGAGCCCCGCAGTTGGGACAAAACCTCATCCCTGTCTTCCTGTGAGGCCCCGACTCAAGCACAGGCCTGATACTCGTCTTACAGTAGGCGCAGTGACCCTGTTTAACTAGCGACTCCACGAATATTCAAACGTCAACAAACCTTAAAACTATATCTCAGCCCGCCCAGTTAACTCGCAGACGCGGCAGACGCCGCCAGGCGTAGCCGAGCCACATATTGGGCAGACACCGGACACCTCGGCTCTGCAACTGGATGCAAGCTTCAACCCCATATGATAGACGATGAACTTGGTGCCTGGGCGCTTAGCCTCCATCTGATTCAGGAAACGTCGCACGTCACTCCTCATAGCCTCCTCCGCGTACGGGCATCGCACGCTCTGGAACTCCAGCCCGTTGAGGTAGGCGAAGAGAGTCGTCTCCCTCTCAGGGACCTCGCACAGAGGCTTCACGCGCCTCACGTAGCCGCCGAGCTCGCGGCCGCCGGGGTCAAATCCCTCCAGCCGCGTGATATCCCCCCTGAGAACATTCAGCATGACGGTCTGGGCCATGTCGTCCAGGTTGTGCCCCGTGGCGAGGCGGTCAGCGTCCATGGAGGCAGCTGCCGTGTTCAGGGCTCTGCGCCTCAGCACCCCGCAGTAGCTACAGGCCCCCAGCTCCCTGTCCCTCGCAGCGATCTCGTCCATGGTCTCGCCGAAGAGCTCCCTGAAGCTGACCGTCTTCATCTCCACGCCCAGCTGCCTGCAGCTCCTCTCCGCGATCCTGAGAGCCTCATCCCGGTAGCCCACGACTCCCTCATCCACGCAGACGGCGATCAGCTCGCTGCTGGGCCAGTCCCCTTCAAGCTCGTGTAGAAGCCTGAGAAGCGTTAAACTGTCCTTTCCGCCGCTCAAGCCCACGGCGATCCTGCTGTCATGCTCAAACATCATGAACCTGTTAACCGTCCTCTTTACGCGGTCCATGAGTGTCTCGTTGAAGCACCGGCCGCACAGGCGCTCCCCCGAGTAGGGCCTATAGTAGACGGATTCAGCTGCCTTGCAGCGGTAGCACACAGGCGCCAAGGGCTTCAACCGTACCTCCGCCAGGCCGGATAAAACCCTGCCTATCCGCCGTGGACGACTGACAGCAGCACCAGCTCGGAGCTGTCTCCGACCTCCGTGCCCAGTCCTTCGAGGTTGTTCACCTCGACACCGTCAAGCAACATGAGAGCGTTGGGCACGGGGCTGCCCACAGCCTCGTCCCAAAGGACGCTCCTCAGCGCAGGTCTGCCCTCCATGAGCCTCAAGATCACGTCCTTCACAGTAGGCTTCCCCGTGAAGCACAAGGAGTCCATGACGCCCTCTGATGCGGTTCTGAGGACACCCAGAACCCTGATCCTCACGCGCACATCAACCAGAGATACAGGCCCACGTATAAGCTCAACCCCGGGCCACCTTCGCCACAAAGAACCCCGCACAGTCATGCAGGTAAGGGTAAAGCCTCTGGGCCCGGTCTAATCCCTTGAGCCCAGGGGAGCCGATCCTTGGCTGCGCCTCTATGAGCCTGAAGTCGGGCTGCTCATCAAGCAGCCTGAGCACGACTCCCTCGTTCTCCTCGACCGTGACACTGCAAGTGCTATATACGAGAGACCCGCCTGGTTTAACGTGGGTCGCCACGTTTCTCAGTATCCTCCACTGTATCTCCGCCATTCTCTCGACCGAGGCCGCGCTCAGCCTCCACTTGGAGCTCGGGGACTCGTGGAACACCCCTGTCCCGGTGCAGGGCGGATCAACTAGCACAACGTCAGCCTCGACCTCCGGGAGGCTCCCAGGCTTCGTGGCGTCAACGTGAACGGCTTCAGCGTTAAGGACGCCCATTCTTCTGGTGAGCAGCTCCCACGCCTTCAGCCTCCCGCTGTGGTAGTCCACAGATATTATCCTCCCAGTGTTACCCATGAGTTGAGCCATGTGGCTCGTCTTTACGCCGGGAGCCGCGCAAACGTCCAGGACCGTGTCACCAGGCCTCGGGTCAGCCACCTCACCCGCCAAGACGCTGGCCTTATCCTGCACAATGAAGAGGCCCTCACTACGCATGGCTTCTCCACCTATGCTCTCTCCGTCGAGTACGCGGTAGGTGTCCCTGAGCGCAGGGTCTCTAAGTAGCTGGTAACCCCTTTCCTGAAGCCTTTTGACGACCTGCCCCCCCGGCTTTAACGTGTTAACCCTGATGTAGGTAGGTACATCTACGTGGGTTAGTATCCTCACGGCCTGGGCGTGGCCGAATTTGTCGAGCAGGTACCTGACGTACCATGCAGGGTGGTGGTAGCTGTACGCCAACCCATCTATCTCACTCACCGGGTAGTCGCTGAGGCGGATAGTGGGAACCAATTCCAGGGCTTCAACGATCTCCCTGTTCCTCCTCCCCTTAAACAGCTGAAGGCCCTGCTCGATAAGTTCGTTGGCCTCCAGATACGGTATCTTCTCGAACTGTACAAGGTGGGCGTACAGGCGCAGAAAGCAACGTTGCCCGACGCTCAGATCGCCAAGCTCAGCAGGCTCAAGGGCCTTGCCTAGAAGGAAGTCGATGGCGTTCAACCTTCTCTCAACACCATAGACTAGGCGCTTGGCCTCGCCTCGGACCACGGAGTCGGTGACATCGAGCTGCTTCGTTGCCCTGCTCAGGGCAGCGTCCTCGTTGATTCGATGGAGGTCTATCCAGCTCAGCGCCTCTGTAGCGACGGTCCAGGCGTCACGCAAGTTGATACACGAGTGGCTTCATCCATTAAAAAGATTGATAGAAGGAGAGGCTAGCTTCTTTTATCCAACGTCACCTTACCGTCTTTACCTATGACGGCTCTGGCGTGCCTGAGTGCCCAGCAGCTTATCACCACGCCTACGGGCAGAGAAGCTGGGTGCCTAGCAGCCATCTCGACGTGGACGTCGAGGACGCTTGGTCCCTCTCCTAGGCCCATGGCGCCGATGCCCAGCTCGTTCAGCTTGACGAGGAGCTCCTCCTCGATGGCCCCGATGTCTGGGTCAGGGTTCCTCACCTTAAATGGGCTGAGAAGCGCCTCCTTTGCGAGCTTCATCACGTAGTCTTCGCCGCCACCGATACCGACGCCCACGAAGTAGGGTGGGCACCCTAGGCTGCCGGCCTGGGCGACTGCTTCCACGACGAACTGCTTCACCCCCTTCATGCCGAGGCCCGGCTTCAGCATCCTGTGGTTGGCCACGTTGCTGCTTCCGCCGCCCTTAGGCATGGCTGTGAGCTCCAGCTTGTCGCCGGGGACCAGCTCGATGTTTATGATGGGCACGTGCCCTCTGAGGCCCACGTTGTCCCCTGTGTTGCCCTTGAACATGTCAACGGCGTTGGGCCTTATGGGGATCTCGTCCGTCGCCCTCCTCGTGGCCTTCACCAAGATATCCTTAAGGCTTGACCTGAGAGGGAACCCGTCGCCCAGCTTCACCATGAAGGCGACAACGCCGGTGTCCTGGCACATGGGCAGCGAGCCCTTCCTGGCGATCTCCACGTCCTCGAGGATGTTCCTGATCTGAGACTTGCCCACCTCGCCTTTGGACTCATTCATGAGGCGCTCCATCTCCTGGGCGTACTCCTTAGGCAGCTCGGTGGCGGCTATCCTCAGAAGTTCCACGGCTGTGTCCTCAACGACCTTCTCCAGCTTCATCTACTTCATCTCCTTCATTATCCTGTCCCTAGCCGCGTTCACCTTGGCACCCACGTCGGCCGTGAGGTTCCCCCCATGGGTGTCAATGGTGACGATCATGGGGCCGAAGTCCTCGGCGGCGTAGACCCAGAGGCACTCGGGCATGCCTAGCTCCTCCAGCCAATAGACGCCAACAACCTTCTTTATGCAACGCGCCGCGAGCAGGGCCGCTCCCCCCGTGAAGGCGCCGTAGACGCACCCGAACTTCTGACAGGCCTTGGCCGTTCGGTCACCCATGCCGCCCTTGCCTATTATGACGGCGGGCCTATAGAACTCTATGAACCTGTCCTCGAAGATGTCCATCCTGGCGCTGGTGGTAGGCCCCGCGGCCACAACCTGCCACGCGCCCTGTTCATCCTTCTTCATTATTGGGCCGCAGTGGAAGACGCAGTTCCCCTTGAACTCGACAGGGAGGCTCTTACCCTTCTCGTGGAGCTCCAAGGCCTTCAGGTGAGCCTCATCACGCGCCGTTATGATGATACCGGTCACATAGACAAGGTCGCCGACCTTAAGTTTCCTTATCTCCTTCTCTGGGATGGGAGTCTTTAGGTGATACTCCATATGGATCATTGTTAGTCTACCCTGACTGGTTTTTAGGCTTACTGTGAGAGACGTCTTTTTTTAAGTTCTACGATTGTGCTTCAATTGAACTATTGGACACGCTGTGTAGGTTACTCCGCCTATTAACGCTGTTCGTTACAGGCATGTAGCAGAATCGATGATTGCGTGACCTTAAAAAAGGCCACATTAAACCGACTATAGCCATTCTCGAAAATTATAATATTAGGGATCACAATTGCTTAGGGATGTCTTTCGACAGGTCGAAGTTGATACTCCGTATGCGACCCGAGAACAAGTCCTTCAAGGACAGGGTCAAGGAGCTGAGCGGGGAGAACGTTGACCTCTGCTTCCAGTGCGGCGCCTGCAGCTCCGGGTGCCCTATGACCCAGGAGATGGACTACCTGCCATCCAAGGTCATCAGGATGGTTCAACTGGGATTAGAGGAGGCTCTAGAGTCCAAGACCATCTGGGTCTGCACAACATGCTTCAACTGCGAGGTACGTTGCCCCAGAGGCATCGACATAGCCAACGTCATGGAGGCTCTGAGGCAAATGGTTCTGAGGAAGAAGTATAACAGGGTGAGCCTCGACGACCTGAGCCCGGAGGAGCTCAGGGAGCTCCCGCAGGTGGCCATAGTTAGCAACCAGAGGAAGCTGACGGCATGACACGGATAGCCTACTACCCTGGCTGCACCCTAAAAACCAACGCCCGCAACTTCGAGGCCTCCACCTTGGCTACGGCGGAGGTCTTGGGGATCGAGCTGGTGGAGCCCAGCAGGTGGAACTGCTGCGGCACCGTTCACGCGCTAGCCAAGGACGACGTGATGCACCACCTCGCCCCGGTGAGGAACCTCATAAGGGTCGAGGAGCTCAGCAACAGCGGCGCCATCGACGGGAAACAGGTGGTGACCCTCTGCGCCATGTGCTACAACACCCTGAAGAGGAGCAACCAGGTCTTCAACCAGGACAGCGACAAGAGGAAGAAGATCAGGGACATCATGACCAAGGAGGATATACAGTACGGCGGCGGCGTGGAGGTCATCCACTACCTGGAGGCCCTCAGAAGCCTCGGGTGGGAAAACGTAGCTGCCCACGTGAAGAAACCTCTCAAGGGCTTGAATGTGGCCCCCTACTACGGTTGCCTGCTACTCCGCCCTAGAGGCATAGGCATCGACGACGCCGACCACCCAACCATCATGGAGGACCTGCTCAGGTCCCTCGGCGCGGAGCCCGTGGGCTTCGCGTACAGCCAGAAGTGCTGCGGCAGCTACCACACCGTACAGATGAAGGAGGCGGTGGCCGACCTGAGCCACAGGATACTCAAACAGGCGGAGGCGGCGGGGGCCGATGTCCTAGCCACGGCCTGCCCCCTCTGCGAGTACAACTTGGGCCCAAGGCAGACCCAGGTAAAACAACAGTACCCAAGTTTTGACCCTATACCCGTCGTTTACTTCACCCAGCTCATGGCTCTGGCCTTTGGGCTGGGCGGCGAGGCGACGGCCTTCGAGGCCAACAGGCCCGACCCGAGACCCCTCCTCAGGGAGAAGGGGCTCATGGAGTGATTGAATTGGAGAAAAAGGACGAGATGGTAACCATCTTCGTGATGGGCAAGAAGCACAAGGTGCCCGGAAGCCTCACCATTATGAAGGCCATGGAGTACACCGGCCACCAGTTCAGGCGGGGGGCGGGCTGCCGCGGAGGCTTCTGCGGTGCCTGCGCGACGCTCTACAGGAAGAAGGGGAGCTACAAGCTGGAGGGCGCCCTCGCATGCCAGAAGATAGTGGAGGACGGCATGTACATAGCCCAGATACCATTCAGCCCGACGGAGAAGAAGACCTACAAGCTGGAGGAGCTGAAGCCCGACGCCTCAACGATCCTGGAGTACTACCCCGAGGTGAGCAGGTGCCTCGCGTGCAATACCTGCACCAAGGCGTGCCCGCAGGACATAATGGTCATGGACTACGTCCAGGCGAGCCTACGCGGAGACATAGAGCAGGCGGCCAAGCTAAGCTTCGACTGCCTAAGCTGCGGCCTATGTGCAGTCAGGTGCCCGGCCGAGATAGTGCCATACAACGTGGGCATGCTGGCGCGGCGCCTCTACTCCAAGTACGTGGTAGGCCCGACGCAGCACGTGCTGAACCGGGTCAGGGAGATCGAGGAAGGCAAGTACGACGCCGAGGTCAAGGAGCTGATGACCATGCCCCTTGACAAGCTTAAGGTGAAGTACAACACGAGGGATAAGGTGGAAGAATGAGCGACTACATGGGCGGTTACCCGGACTACATGCGTGAGAGCCTGAGTAAGGTTGCTGCGTCCAGGGCTGGGAGGATCGGTAAACACTTCAGATCAATGACGGCCGACGAGAAGCAGCAGATACTCAAGGACTATCACCCGGACTGGAAGATGGACCAGAAGAGGCCGCTGGGGCTGGGCTCCAGCAAGGGCCAGCTCATGCCCCACGAGGTTGTTAACATCGTCGAAGCCCACAGCATCATCAGCCCCAAGGACATCAACCTGGGCAAGATCGACTACGACGTAGACATCCTCATCATAGGCGCAGGCGGCGCCGGCCTCAGCGCAGCCCTGCTGGCCCAAGAGAACGGCGTGGAGCCCGACAAGATACTCATGGTGACCAAGCTCAGGCTCGGCGACGCCAACAGCAAGATGAGCCAGGGAGGCATCCAGGCCGCTGACGCGCCGGAGGACAGCCCCACACACCACTACCTGGACATCATCGGCGGAGGCCACTACGCCAACAAGCCCGAGCTAGTCGAGGCCATGGTGAACGACGGCCCGGACGTGATAAAGTGGCACGAGGAGCTGGGCGTCATCTACGACAAGATGCCTGACGGCTCCATGCAGCTGATATCGGGGGGCGGGACCAGCCGGAAAAGGATGCACAGCTGCAAAGACTACACAGGCTTGGAGATCACCAGGGTCCTGATAGACGAGTTCATCAACAGGGGTATCAGCTACTTGGAGTTCACGTGCGCCGTCGAGTTCATTAAAGACGATAAGGGGCAGGTTGCCGGAGCAGTCCTATTCGATTTGGACAGCGACGAGTACAAGGTCTGCAGGGCCAAGTCAACTATCCTCGCGACCGGTGGCTTCGGCAGGCTCCACATCCAGGGCTACGAAACCACCAACCACTACGGGGCCACGGGCGACGGCATAGTAATGGCTTACAGGGCTGGGGCTAACCTCATCCACCTGGACAGCACCCAGTACCACCCCACGGGCGCGGCCTTCCCAGAGCAGATAGTGGGCCAGCTCTGCACCGAGAAGCTGAGGGGCAGGGGCTCCCAGCCCGTCAACAAGGACGGCGAGCAGTTCGTGTACCACCTGGAGACCAGGGACGTTGAGTCCTCGGCCTTCATCAGGGAGTGCTACGGCAGGGACAACGGGATAGAAACCCCTACAGGCATGAAGGGCGTCTGGCTGGACACACCCCTCATCGACATCATCAACGGCGCGGGCACCATCGAGCGCGAGTTCGCGGCCATGTTCAGGATGTTCAAGAAGTTCGGCATCGACATCCGCAGGGAGCCCATGCTGGTCTTCCCGACGCTCCACTATCAGAACGGCGGAGTCGAGATAAACGTCAAGGGCGAGACTAACGTTGGAGGCCTCTACGCATGCGGCGAGGTCTGCGGCGGCGTGCACGGCAAGAACAGGCTCATGGGAAACAGCCAGCTGGACCTCTACGTGTTCGGCAGGAGGGCCGGCAAGGCCGCCGCCGAAAGGGTCAAGACGGCTAAGATAGGTAGGCTGACGCTGAAGCACCTGGGCGAGTACGAGAAGGCGCTCAAGGAGTCAGGGATAAAGACCGACAGGAAGAGCCCGCTGCTGCTGCCAGAGTACCGCGGAGCTAAGACCCTGGAGCACCACCTGAAGCTGCTGTAAGGTATCCACAATGTCTGAACCAAGGATCGGCGTCTGGGTGTGCGAGTGCGGCGGCAACATAGGTGATGTGGTCGAGACCCAGCGGGTGGTCGACGCCGTCAAGGACCAGGTTGCGTACGCCAAGGTGGAGAGGTACCTCTGCAGTAAGCCTAGCGTCGACGGCATCAAGGAGGCGGTGGAGAAGGAGGGCCTGGACAGGGTCGTGTTAGCCTGCTGTACCCCCAAGATGCACAGGACCACCTTCCTCAGCGACCTGGAGGAGAAGGGCCTGAACCCGGCGTTCCTCGAGATGGTGAACATCAGGGAGCACTGCAGCTGGGTCCACAAGAACGACCACGAGGGTGCCACCCAGAAGGCCCTGGACCTGATAAGGGGGGCCGTCGAGCGGGCGAAGCAATCTGTGCCCCTGGAGTCCAAGAAGATGAACGTCGTCAGGGAGGCATTGGTCATCGGCGGGGGAGTAGCTGGGATCACCACGAGCCTGAGGCTCAGCGAGTACGGCATGAAGGTGCACCTGGTGGAGAAGGGGCCCAGCATAGGGGGCCACATGATCCAGTACCCCAAGGTCTTCCCCACGCTGGACTGCAGCCAGTGCATACTGACGCCCAAGATGGCGCAGGTGAGCCAGAGCAGGAACATAGACCTCCTCACATACAGCGAGGTCAAGGAGGTCTCAGGCGTCCCCGGTGACTTCAAGGTCAAGGTCTGGGTCAAGCCCAGGGGCGTCGACCCGGAGAAGTGCATCGGGTGCGGCGCCTGCAACGCGGTCTGCCCGGGCAAGGCCCCGGACGAGTACAACCAGGGACTGAGCACCAGGAAGGCGATATACAGGCCGTTCCCGCAGGCCGTCCCCAGCATCTACACCATCGACTACGAGCACTGCCTCAGGTGCGGCGCCTGCGCCAGGGCTTGCCCGGCAGGCGCCATAGACGTGGACGACCCGGGCAAGGAGGTGGAGCTGAACGTGGGCGCCATCGTGCTGGCCACCGGCTTCGAGCTCTACGACCTGAGTGGACTGCCACAGTACGGGTACGGGTTGTACCCCAACGTGGTGACGAGCCTTGAGATGGAGCGCATCCTGGACGTCAACGGGCCCGTGGGCGGCCAGCTCATCGTGCCCAAGACGGGTAGGGAGGTGAGGAGCGTGGCCTACGTCCTGTGCGCGGGGAGCAGGGACACCGAGGTGGGCCGGCCCCACTGCAGCAGGGTCTGCTGCCTGTACAGTCTTAAGCAGGCGCAGTTGCTGAGGGATCGCGGTGTAGATGTTTGGATTCATTACATTGACATCAGGGCTCCTGGCCGCCGCTACGAGGAGTTCTACAGGACGACGCAGGAGAAGGGCGCCGTGTTCGTGAAGGGTAAGGTCGCCGAGATCGTGCCCGAGGGCGACCAGGTCTTGGTGCGCAGCGAGGACATGATGCTTAACAGGATGGTGGAGAACCCCGTGGACCTGGTCGTGCTCGCGCCCCCGATGGTAACGACAGATGACACGTTGAAGCTAGCAGAGTCGTTAAAGGTGCCGGCGGACGAGGACCAGTTCATCCTGGAGCGCCACCCCAAGCTGGACCCCGTGAGCACGAAGCGCGACGGGATATACGCAGCGGGTGTCGTCATCGGCCCCAAGGACATTCAGAGCTCCACGGCCGAGGCGGAGGGGGCCGCCATGAAGGTGGTGAACTTCCTCAGAGGCGACAGGGTCATAGAGCCCAACAAGGCGGTACTCGCTGACCCCGATGCGTGCAACGGCTGCGGGGAGTGTGTGGGCGTCTGCCCCGAGTCCGCCATAACGATGGAGGGCGGGAAGCCCGTGATCAACCAGATCATGTGCAGCGGCTGCGGGGCCTGCATCCCGGAGTGCCCTGTGAACGCCCTGGACCAGCAGGGGCTCTCGGAGGCCCAGATAAAGGCGAACATTAGGGGCGCATTAGCCGAGAGCGAGGCCGAGCCCAGGATACTGGCCTTCGTGGAGCAGGAGGTGGCGTACACGGCGGTGGACCTGGCCGGCTTGGCTAGGCTCACCTACCCGAGCAGCATACGGATTATACCGTTGCCCAGCTTGGCGAGGCTGAAGAAGGAGCATCTTCTATACGCCTTCGCGTACGGCGCCGACGGGGTGATGCTTCTGGAGGCGCCTGAGCATGAGGGGCCTTACGGCAGCGCCCACGTGCTGAGCGAGAAGCGCTTGGACGAGTACCGGTGGGAGCTGGAGGACGAGGGCGTGGACAGTAGCAGGGTGTGGTTCAGCCGCGTCTATGTGCCCGACTGGAGGAAGCTGGAGAGGGTGTTCAGGACGTTCCACGACATCGTGGACGGCGAGGGGCCGCTAGGTGAGGGTGTGAGGGAGAGGCTCCGTGGTGGGCTCTCCTAGTTCTCTGCTTTTGTTTATGGTTTTTCTGTGCGCGTGCACGTGGGGGGGGAGGGGGGTGTAGTCGCCGCCGCCACGGTTCCCCGTTTTTCGGCTTATTTTATGGATTAGAGGCTTTTTCAGGGTTCTTAGGCGGCGGTGGTCGGAGGTTAGTAGTCGCCGAACCGTGGTGAGCTTCTCTGTTGGCCCCGTGGTGGTGTGGAGGGGGCGCCGGTGCCGCCTGTCTTCCTGTGACCCTGTGTACTGCTGCCGTTATAGGACGGAGGATTTTTTTGTGGCGCTGGGCTGGTGAGGGAAAGTGTTAGAAGAGATGCCGCGCATGGAGAGGCTGGTTGAATGACTGCCCTGGATGAGACGAGGGCGAGGTACGGCGTCTCCAAGGACGTCGCGGTAAAGACCTTCGACTACTCGTCGATCCCGACGTGCGACCTACTTAGAAGGGTAGAGGAGTTACGGGCGAGAGTGAAGGAGTCTGACGATGTGACGCTGGAGGACTCGCTGGACGTCAACGAGCTTTTCGCCCTGGAGTCTGAACTCGGACGGAGGGTGAAGGATGGGGAGGAAGATGTGGTGACGATCCTTCGCATCGCCTCCCGTGGCGACGTTTAGCATGGTTTAACTATGTTCTCAATGCCTTTTGTAGAAGTTCTTTTGTAATCTCCGTTCTCTCGGAACATACCATGTATAATTCATCGTGTATCGTTGTATTCTTTGACTTGAGGTAATATACATGAGTCAAGATCTGGGCACGATTCGCTTCTTCAACAGCTGGAACAAAATCACTGTCCCCTGTGACAATGATCGCTTTGTATATGTTGTCCTTCCAGATCGCCCTTGTCAAATCAACGGTCAGTAGATTATCTACTCTCTTCTGTCTATGGATCGTTACATTGTTGCCGCATTTTTCACATGTAGAATTGAAACGGCTCAGTTTACCCAATCTAACCTGAAACCTGGGGTAGGATTTCAGAGAATAGACAAACCTATCGAAATTCGCCTTTCTAATTTTTTCTTCAGCATGGGAGGGTTGCCTTGAAAGGGAGGGCAGTCATAATAAAAGGTAAATAATCGCTCTAAATTACCGCAGAGTAAATCTGAAAACTTACAGAAATCTACATCATATACACCCAACTTTTCTCTTACCTTGGCAAAATACCCTCCATCTATGAATAAATCAGCCTTGTCCACCATATAATTTAGATTCACCTTGTACTATCAACTACACCTTTCAGTTGATATAAAACTTCGGGTAAAATTGAATCTAGGGTTCTACAAATGCCTGTCGTCCTTGTCAGAACGACAGCGATAACAACGAAAAAATATGCTTCTCGATTATATTTAAGGTTTGTTTAACGTAAAATGGCGATAAATCGCCAGAAAAGGATTTTACGGTAAAACCTTGATATTTAAGAACTAGTGTTCCAAGTTCTCCGCTAGGCCACAAATTTTCTCTCTTCGAATCCACCACGCGTAAATGTTATCCATCCTCCCCCTGTCTTATTCCACATGCCAGTTACCAAGGAAGAGCTTCTCAAGGAAGCCCAGAAGTGGAGCAAGATCGCCCCACCCTACCACGCCTTCTACCACGGCAAGGTCGAGGTCATGCCCAAGTGCGCCATACGCACACTCCAAGACTTCTCCATCTGGTACACCCCCGGCGTAGCCCAGGTCTGCAAGGACATCGAGAAACAGAACGAACTCGCCTACGAGACGACCAGCAAGTGGAACTACGTCGCCGTCGTCACCGACGGGACCCGCGTCCTCGGCCTCGGCGACATAGGCGCCCAGGCCGGCATGCCCGTGATGGAGGGCAAGGCCCTCATATTCAAGTACCTGGGCGGAGTGGACGCGTTCCCCATCTGCCTCTCCACAAAGAACCCCGAGGAGATCATACAGGCCGTCAAATGGATCGAGCCCACCTTCGGCGGCATCAACCTGGAGGACTTCAGCAGCCCCAAGTGCTTCTACATCCTGGACAGGCTCAGGAAGGAGATGCCCATACCCGTCTGGCACGACGACCAGCAGGGCACCGCGGCAGTCATCCTCGCCGGGACAATAAACGCCCTCAAGTACGTGGGGAAGAAGCTGAACAAGGCGAAGTTCACCATCGTCGGCACGGGCGCCGCCAACACCCGCACATTCTACGTCCTTGAGGCAGCGGGCGTCAACCCCAAGAACATCATCATGACGGACAGCACAGGCACCCTACACACGGGCAGGAAGGACCTGGAGGGCACCTACAAATGGGACCTGGCCGTGAAGACGAACCCCGACTGCGTCGAGGGCGGCATAAAGGAGGCGGCCGAGGGCAGCGACATCCTGATCGCGGCATCTAAGCCGGGACCCGGAGTCATAACCAAGGAAGACATACAGGGAATGGCCGACGACTCCATAGTCTTCGCCTGCGCCAACCCCATCCCAGAGATATGGCCCTGGGAGGCAGAGGAGGCCGGCGTCAAGGTCATGGCCACGGGCCGCAGCGACTTCCCCAACCAGGTCAACAACAGCCTCGTCTTCCCCGCCATATTCCGCGGAGCCCTCGACGTACGCGCCAAGACCATCACAGACGAGATGTGTATAGCCTCAGCCAAGGCCCTCGCCAAGTACGCGGAGGACAAGGGACTCGCCAAGGACTACATCATCCCGTCGATGGACGAGTGGGAGATATACCCCCTACAGGCGGCTGAGACGGGCATGAAGGCTATACAGCAGGGGATCGCCCGCAAGAAGGCGAGCAGGAAGGAGCTCTACGAGAGGGCCGAGGCCATCATCGGGCGCACCCAGAAACTGGTGAAGATGCTCATGGAGCAGGGCTTCATAGAGCCTCCTCCCCCCGAACCCAAGTAACCCCCATTCTTCAACAACGTTTTTACGCCACAGACGCCGAAAGCGTCTGCTTAAATAGCCGCCGAATAAATATGGAGCGGGGATAGCATGCCGTACTGCACAGAGTGTGGAGGTAAGCTGAAATGGGACCCCAAGCTGAGGCACTACAGCTGCCAGAGCTGCGGCCTCACATACACTGAGGCCGAGCTATCCAAAGCCCTAGAGAAGCTCTACGAGAAGGACGACGACGAGGAAGAGAAGAAGCGGCAACGCAACGAGGAGTACCTCGACTGGTGGACGAGCTCTAAGCGAAAGAAAGACTAGACGGTATTTACAGTAATTACTTTGTTGCTCAATATAATCAAACACCTTTAAACTTTAAAACCTGTAACGTTAATACATTCATGGATAAATTCGCGGTGCACCCTTAATGGTATTCCCAGTCGAGTCCGAAGACCGTTCGATGCGCAACCTCCTCATGCTCTGCCAGGACCACGCGAGGCTGGCCGTCGAGAGCTACAGAAAAGTGCTTGCGATAGCTGACATCCTAGCCAAGAAGGAGGGCGTCTCAGACGGCCTCATGGACAGCATAAAGACCATCACGAACGAGGCGAACACGATAAAGACGGCCCTGATCAAGGAGCTCCACGAGGTCGGCGGAGTGCTGGTGAACAGGGACGACTTCTTCAGGCTCATAAGCGTATTCGGGGACATAATGGACGAGATCAAAGGAACTGCGGCCCGGCTCATAGAGACGGAGAAGAGGGGGTGGACCCTGACAGACGAGGTCGCTAAGGGAATACTGGAGCTCGCAGACCTGGCGTTCGATTCTCTCATAAAGCTACGTGAGGCGATGATGAGCCTCGGCTTCAACTCGGACAAGTCCATCGCGTTCACCCGCCAGATCGACGAAATAGAGAAAAGGTTCGACGAGAGGTACGTGGAGGTCCAGATGAGCGTCGTGACCAGCACCATGGAGCTTCCCGCGATACTGATCCTCAAGGACACCGTTAACCTCATGGAGAACATGGTGGACAAGGTCAGGGATGCATCCGACCACATACGAATAATAGCGCTCTAGCGACCAGACATGCCTCCAGTAGCCAACCTCGTGGAGAACAACCG
>DASWLJ010000085.1:0-5428 GCA_036396185.1 Bathyarchaeia archaeon
AAGACTCGTCTCGTAGAGCTCATCGTCGGCGTACTCGGAGACGTCGGGCCAGAAGTCCACGACGAGGTTCTCCGCGCTGGGCTTCGACCCGTCCCTGGACCAGTGAACCCACCTGTCCCTGTCCGAGCCGTCGCCTTCACAGCCGAACCAGCCCTGGTACCCTAGCAGGGCCTTCCCGATCAACGTGTCGGGTTCATCCGGGGGTATCGGCTGAGGCTGCTCCTTGTAGAGTAGCCTGCCAGGCACCTCGAAGTCCTTGACGTTCTGAGGGCCCTCCTCGATATCGCTCCACCAGAGTCGACCAACGACCAGAGGCTCGTCCCCGAGGGTGTTAGATACCTCCACGTACGTCCAGCCTATGTGCCCCCTCTCCGCCTGAAACCTGGGTGGGTCGACCCTCGGAAGGTCTGCGCCTAAGACTATGTTCCGGATGAGCGCGTACACGTTGACCAGGTTAACGATCTTTAGGTCAACCGCCATCTCGGCCACGGCTTTATTCTGGGCGGCTTCCAGCCCCTGGATCAGAATGAGCTTATCGTTCTCGTACTTGGCCTCCGTGGCCCCTGATACGCCCGTCACCCTCGGGTCCCTGATGGGGGTCTTTGAGATGATCTCAAGGTTGGACCAGTCAGCCGTCGTCACCATCCGTATCTGCATCGGGGTGAATATCTCTACAGGTATGAGGCCCAGCAAGGCAGCCAATATGGCGGCCACCACCAACTTGTACACGGTTTTAGAGATGCGAGGCATGTTCTCAACGTTGTGCCCATGAGAAGGTAAGTTTTTCCCATCCCACATGAACTCCTCCAGCTAATTGAGGCCTCGAGTTCCAGAAATCCTACGGTAATTAATGGATCACTGATCCATAACCGTGTTAAATGGTCCGCCGAAGCATCCTCCGAGGACCTGGAAACCCGCGCCTTACTAGGTGCGGCGGGACCACTCGTGGCCCGCCCCTAGGGCAGCGGGCCCCTCACCTTATCCTGACCAACCCGTCCGGCTCAGGGCTCCACCCCTCAAGCCTCTTACCCACGGCCCAGTGGTACGTAGGCCGGTAAAGGAACGCCCAGGGCGCGTCGTCCCTCACCAACCCGTAGATGCGCCTGTAGATACGCTGCCGGGCGTCACCGTCGAAGGCCCTCTGTGCCTCCCATGCGAGGCGGTCCACCTCTGGGCTGCTGTAGCCCATCCACCACGGGCCCCTGATGCCCGAGTGCAGCTTCTCCCTCAGCACCCTGAAGGTGCTGCGCGGGCTTGAGTCGAAGCAGCACAGGTCATGTATCTTCTTGCCGCGCACCATCTCAGAGTAGGCAGGCCTATCCCCGTGGAACAGGGACTCAACCTCGACACCTATTTCCGCGTACTGTGCCTCCATCTGGGAGGCCAGCTGAGGCGCCTCGTCCGGCATGGACGTGGGCACGTCCATCGTCAGCCTCAGCCCGCCACTGTACCCGGCCTCGGAGAGCAGCCTCCTGGCCCTGTCTGGGTCGTGGCTGTACGGCGGCGTATCGGGGTCGTACCCGAAGTGGTGGGGCGTCAGGTACCCGTTCAGCTGCCTGGCCTCGCCCCGCTTCACCTTCCTGATGATCTTCGGGACATCGAGGCCGTGGTTGAGGGCCTGCCTGACGCGCCTGTCCACGCAGGGCCCCTTGAAGCAGTTCAACATGAATATGATGCAGAGGCCGCTTTCGAGGGCGGCGACGACTCCACCCTCGGACTCGGTGAGCTCCTTGCCCTCCACGCCCACAATGCAGCCCAGGTCGGCGTCCCTGTCCAGAACCATCCTGGCCCTCTGCACGGCGTCGGGCTCAGTCAGCCACGTCACCTCTCCGGCACTTAGGGCGGCGCCCCAGTGGCCTCTGAAGGGCTCCAGGACCGCCTCGTCGCGGCCCATCTTCCCCACCAGGTATGGACCCGTGCCCACGTACTCCCCGGGCAGCCTGTCCAGCTCCGCCTCGGGGCCGACTGGCATCTCTGAGAGCAGGTCTAGGAGGTCCGCCATGGGCTCCCCTGTCCTGATCTTCACAACGTCAACGCGGGGGGCCGTGAACTCTGCGTCGCCTATGTAGCCGGCGTAGACGCCCTGGGTCCCGTAGGCTCCCCCGATTCTGGGGTCGATGACGCGGCGGAGGGACGCCACCACGTCTGACGCCTTAAGTCGATCACCGTTGTGGAACCTCACGCCCTCCCGCAGCTGGAACGCCCACGTCAGCCCGTCCGGCTCCACGGCCCAGCTACGGGCGAGGCACGGCCTGAAGCCGCCCCCGTCCCTAGAGATTAGTGCCTCGTAGACGGAGTGGATCAGGTTGTTTCTGGTGTTGCTGTCGCTGCAGATGTGGGGGTCCCCGGCCTGAACCGAGCTCTGGACCACAGTGTAATCGTCAGCCAATCTGAACCCCCCTACCCGAAGTCTGGCAGGTCGGAGGGCTCCTCCTCCACTGCCACCTGCTCCAGGCTCCGGCCCGTCAGCGCGGAGCCGGGCTCCTCCTCGACTATATCTGAGCCGGGCCGGGCCTCGCCGTCCTTCATCTTAAAGAACAGCCACCTGGGCTTCACACCCCCACCCGTCCTCAGCAGCGCGAAGCCGCCCCTGAGCTTCACGCCGTCCAGCCTGAAGGTGGCGTGGCCCTCCTCAAGGCTCTCTGCGAAGCCCTCGTCTTCCTTGAGGTTTGTGAACGTGCCCCTGTCCCAGACGATGACCGCCCCTGCGCCGTAGTGGCCCTCCGGGATTACCCCCTCGAACCCGGCGTAGGCCATGGGGTGGTCCTCTGTGGGCACGGCGAGGCGCTTCACCGCGGGGTCCATGCTGGGGCCCTTGGGCACAGCCCAGCTCTTCAGGACTCCCCCGGACTCCAGCCTGAGGTCGTAGTGTAGGGTGCTGGCAGCGTGCTTCTGCACCACATATATTGGGTCGCCACCGTCCTCCGCTACCTCGCCGAGGGGCTCAAGGCTCCCTGCTAGGTCTCTCTTCTCCCTGTACGTCTTCAGAGGATCAGAACCATCCATGGTACAGTATGCAGCCTAGGCTGCGATAAATGTAGTGAAAAAAGTTGGGTTGGGCCTCTAGCCCTGAGCCATCTTCTTGCCGACCCTGCTAGCCAGGCTCCTCGCCTGGGCGTTGGCCTTGGCCACCAGAAGCTCCACGGTGTCCCGGGTGGGCCACTCGGCCTCCATGGCCACGGCCCGCGCCTGCTGGTACGCCTTAGCCAGTATGGTGGGCGCCGTCTGGGGCGTCACGTAAGCGGCCTCCACTGCCACCTTCAGAGCGTTGCCTATGGCGGCCTCCAGGCTGTGCCTGTACATGCCCAGGTCGAGGATGAGCGCGTCGCCGGGTATCACCTCGCCTCGCTCGTACACTGCCTTGACCTTGAGGCCCATCTCGGCGGCCCTGACACCCAGGCGCTGAAGCATGTCCGCCAGGTCATCGTTTATGACCTGGCCCTTCTTGGCGACCATGGCGTCCTGGGCGACCCAGATGCTGCCCGCCTCGATCCTCGTCCTGACGCCCATTGCGCCGAACTTGCCGATGAGGGGGCCCGGGCTCAGCCCGGTGTTGCCCGCCGATATGGTTATGTCTTCGAGCGCGACGTCCCCCGCCTTCGCGAACACCCTGACCTTGTTGGAGTTCAGCTCCATGGCTACCCTGAAGGGGTTGCCGTTGGTGAACAGGAACACGTTGGGCCCCGCGATCCTCTCGATGAACCCGCCTATGTCCTTCTTGCCGGCCTCCTCCATGCTGATCCTCATCAGGGTGTTCTTAAGCACCTTGAACTCCAGGCGGCCCCTCAGCTGGCGCCTCATGTCCTGGAGCATCCCGCTGTTGACCTTGTAGAGGTCCGCGGCGGCTATGACGTCGTACTCCTTGAGTAGCTCGACAGTCTCCTGAACAGTGTCAGTCTTCTCGTGTGGAATGTGACTCGACATGCCTAGAACACCTTCACGGAGTCGCCCATGGATAGCTTCAGGAAGATGCTGCGCACGTTGGCGAAGCCCCTCCTGGTGGCCTTGGTCACATTCTGCACCACGACCTCTATGTTCTGGGCGACCATCTCGTCACTCATGTCCTCCTTCCCGACGATGCAGTGGACAAACGGCTTGTCCCTGCTCCTCAGCACCACGGTCTTGCGCTCGCGCTCAAGTATGCTGTCTATGGGCGCCTGCGGCGGCACCGGGGTAGGCATCTTGCCTCTGGGGCCCAGGATGGGCCCCGCTACGCGACCTACTGTGGGCATCATTGGTGCCTCAGCGACGAACGAGTCATATGGTTGAAGGGCCTTCTTGGCTGCCTTCTTGTCCGTCGCAAGCTGATCAAGTTCAGCGGGCTCAACAACTGCATCCGCTCCTGCCCTCCTTGCTCTCAGCGCTAGGTCGCCCGAGGCGAACACGAGCACCTTGCGGTCCCCCACCCCGTTGGGGAGGGTGAACCGCAGGTTGACCCTCTGGTCGGGCCTGTTCATGTCGAGCTCCCTCAGGTTGATGACCAGGTCGAAGCTCTGCTGGAAGTTCCGTGCAGGGCTAGCCTCCCTGGCCTTCTCGATGGCTTCCATTATCTTGTTCCTTGGGAGCGACATTTTGAGTTCCTCTCAATCTCACCTGAGATACAATTTAAAGGTTATTTATGCCTCCGCCAGCTTCTCGTCGAACTCCCCCGCCTTGATGGCCTTCTGGACCTCCTTGGCGGGTCGGCCCTCGACTGTGACTCCGGCGCTCTGGCACGTTCCCAGTACCTCTCGTACAGCGGTCTTCAGGCTCGCGGCGTAGATGCCTGGGCGCTTCTTCTTGGCTATGCCGATGAGCTGGTCCATGGTGAGGTTCGCGACGTAGCTTGTGTTGGGTGTGCCGCTCCCCTTCTCCAGGCCGGCCGCCTGGCTGATGAGGGCGAAGGTCGTGAGCATACCCACCTTGACCTTGAACTGTTTGGTGTCTGTGTCGATGATGACGTCCACCGGCACCGGCAGCCCGTCGTACTCCTTTGTCTGAGCGTTGATCTCGTTGACGATGGCCATGATGTTGACGCCCATTGGCCCCAGGGCGGGGCCTATTGGGGGGCCTCCCGTGGCCTTGCCACCGTTGACGATGAAGTTGAAGGACTTGTCGACCATTAACTTTTCACTCCTTTTAGCTCTCTCACGTAGTCAGCGTGTACCGTGATAGGCAACGTGAACGCGGCCTCAAGTATCTCGATGGTGACCTCCTCCTTGCCGACGTCAACACGTACGATACGGGCCTGCATTCCCTTGAAGGGCCCCGCGATCACCTCGACCAGGGTGCCCTCCTCTAAGCCTTCGACCACTGGCTTCGTCTCGATGTAGTGGTCCACCTCCTCCGGGCTGATGGTGCCCTGAACCCGCTCCCGGGTGTGGCGCATGCCTCGGATGAGCTCGTCCACCATGTGGGGCCTCTCGGCCTCTATGATGATGTACCCCTT
>DASWLJ010000086.1:0-1567 GCA_036396185.1 Bathyarchaeia archaeon
GTTGAACCCCTCTACCGCTTCGACGAGACCAGCGGCTTCGTCCACGCGGTGGGGGTGAGGCTGGCGGCGGAGCACGAGCTCGTGGTCTCGGAGAGAAGCCAGACCCGTGAACCCGGGACCGTGCTGGTGGACTACCCCCAGAACAGCGAGCGCGGCACAATGGTTGCCCCTTACAGCCTCAGGGCGGTCAAGGAGGCCATAGTTAGCACGCCTCTAGAGTGGAGCGAGCTCGCCACCCTGCGGCCCCACGACTGGAACATCTTCAGCGTCCCAGACAGGAAGAAGGAGCCATGGAGCCGGCTGCTCGATGAACCCTTCAGGCTCCCGAAGGTCTAGCCCGCCACGGGGCTCAGCAGCGGGCCTGTGATAGGAAGTAGCAGCTTGTACAGCGTGAAGGTGACCAAGGCCGTAGCCCCAACGGACATGATCCAGCTCAGGATTAGGGTCCCCACCGTCTTCTTGTTGATACCCGTCGCCCCGTAGCTGGAGAAGCCCACCCCCACGAGGGCCCCGATGTTGGCCAGTGACGTGGATATGGGCAAGCCGTAGCCCATCACAAGGTAGGGGACCGCGACGAAGAGGTGCACCACGAGGGCGTTGGTTCTAGACCGTGAGGAGGAGCCTAGGAAACCTTCAATATACATCGGCTGATCCTTCAACCATGAGGCTGAGGCCACCCCCGTGGCTCGCGCTGCTGCTCCTGGCCCCCGCGATGGGTGAGCTGCTGTCAGGCTCCTCGCCGCCTGCTGAGTTCTTCCAGCCCTTCGGGTTCGCGATAATGACCGTGCTCTACGGCTGCGGGGCTCTGCTATGCCGAGAGCTCAAGGTCCGGTGGAGGAAGGGCGTGGGGAGCCTCATCCTCTTGGGGTGCGCCTACGCCGTCGCGGAGGAGGGGCTGATGGTGGCCAGCTTCTTCAACCCCGACTGGGTGGACCTGGGCGCCCTCCACGGCTTCGGGCGGGCCCTGGACGTTAACTGGGTCTGGGCCGTGGAGCTCACCATCTACCACGCCCTCTTCAGCGTCACCACACCCGTACTGCTGGTGGAGCTCATGTACCCGGACGAGAAGGCGAAGCCATGGCTCAGCGGCAGGGGATTCAAGGTGGCCGCGGCGGCGCTCCTGCTTGACGTGTTCGGCGGCCTCGCGCTCTTCGGCGCGATGCTTCACTACTACCCGCCTGCCCCACAGTACCTGCTGTTCATCGGCGTAGCCGCCTTCTTCGTACGCGCCGCGCGCAGGCTCCCCGGCGACTGGTTGAGGCAGGGTACGAGGCCCATGCGCAGGCCCCTGTACTACGCGGCGCTGAGCCTGGTCACGGCGCTGGTCAGCGTCTTAATATTCGGCGCACTCCCCAGCGTCTCCACGGCCGCCTACATGCCCCTTGTGGTCTCGGCGTCGGGGGTGCTTCTGGTCTGGAGCGTGATCAAACACCTTGGAGGCTACGACTGGAGGAAGGCTGGGAGGAGCCACCTCCTGGGCCTGGTGTCGGGGCCTGTTCTGCTCCTCGTCGCGGCGACCCCCATCCAGGAGCTGGACGCGTCCCGGGTGGACGACACCTCGGGGATG
>DASWLJ010000087.1:0-8648 GCA_036396185.1 Bathyarchaeia archaeon
GCCCCCGGTGTTGAGGCTGCGGCGCACCCAGTGGCACGTCTTCACGGCGCTGTGGGCGCCCACCAGCCTGTACCTCTGCTTCCTGTAGATGCTGCGGAGCTCCTCGGGGACGCTCATCCCGGAAAAAGACGCGCACGCTGAATATCAATGAAACTGTTGGACGAGGTGCGCTGAATGGGCGGCCCCGGCACCATTATGACTACAGTAGTTATATCTCCGAGTCGTGGACTACTAGAGTGGCTTGGACAGGCTCGCATCGGCCCACAGGCCCCTGTTATCCGCCTCACACAACCATTAATACGGCTACTGCGCACCTTCACCCATGGATTCGAGGGGTAAAAGATTCAGAGAGCTCCTGAAGCGGCCCGGGCTTCTGCTACGCCCGTGCGCCTACGACGCCCTGTCAGCCGTCCTAATAGAGAGGGCCGGGTTCGACGCCGTGGGCACCTCGGGCTACGGCATATCCGCCTCGCTGATCGGGCAGCCCGACATGGGCCTCGTCGGGTACCAGGAGATGCTTGAGCGCACCCGCACCATAGTCAACGCCGTGGGAATCCCCGTGGACGTGGACATCGACACGGGGTACGGCAACGCTCTGAACGTGTACTGGACCGTCGCCAATTTCGCCAGGGTCGGCGCCGCAGGCGTCAGGGTCGAGGACCAGACCTGGCCCAAGCGGTGCGGTCACATGGCCGGGAAACAGGTTGTCCCCGTGGAGGAGATGCTGCAAAAGCTGGCCGCTGCGCTGAAGGCGAGGAACGAGGAGAGCCCTGACATGGTGGTGGGCGCGAGGACGGACGCCAGATCGGTGAACGGCTTCGAGGACGCCCTGGCTCGGGCCAGGTCCTACGCGGAGGCTGGGGCCGACTATGTGTACGTGGAGGCGCCCCAGAGCCCGAAGGAGGTGAGGACCCTGGTACACGAGGTGCCCGCGCCCCTTGCCTTCAACGTCATCCCCGGCGGCAAGACGCCGCCCTTCGACATCGGCGAGATGGAGCGGCTGGGCGTCAAGTACCTGTCCGTCCCCATGGTGTGCCTGTACTCGGCCACGAAGGCCATGGCCGAGAGTCTCCGGGTGCTCAGGGAGACGAGGGACGTGAAGCGGCTGGCGGGGATGGGGGTGAGCTGGGCCGAGTTCAACGAGCTGGTGGGGATGTCCCGTTGGAGGCGGCTTGAGCTTGAGGTGCTGCCCGAGGAACAGCTCCTGAAGATGTACGGCTCGACGGACCTTGACGAGATAATCCGTGGGGAGCTGGAGGGCACCCAGAGGATGTGGGATAAAAAATAGTTAGTACCCGTAAAGCGCCTTGAACTTCTTTTCAAGGTACTCTGTGAAGGGCTTCACCTGCAGGGGCTTGCCGGTGACGTACTTCACAAGGTCCTCGGGGTCGTAGAGGTTGCCGTACCCGTAAACGTTCTCGGTGAGCCACTGCTTGACCTCTTTGAAACTGCCCTCGCTGATTCTGGCCCTCCAGTCGGGCACGTCCCTCGCCAGCTTCTGGGTCCAGATGCCGTCGTAGAGGTTGCCCAGTGCGTAGCTGGGGAAGTAGCCGAAATAGCCGCTGGCCCAGTGGGTGTCCTGCATGACGCCCTCGCTGTCGTTCTCCACCTCGACGCCCAGGTAGTCATGGTACTTCTGGTTCCACGCCTCCGGCAGCTCATCCACGGTCAGCTTCCCGGCGAAGATGTCCCTCTCCATCTCGAACCGGATTACAATGTGGAGCCCGTAGGTGACCTCATCCGCCTCTATCCTGATCTTGCTGGGGGTAACGTAGTTGACAGCCTTCACCATCTGGTCCAGGGTCACGTCCTTCAGGGTCTTCCCCGTGAGCTTCTTCAGCGCGGGCAGGTAGTAATCCCAGAACTCCTTGCTGCGGCCAACGTAGTTCTCCACGAACCTGCTCATGGACTCGTGGATGCCGTAGCTGGTAGCCGAGCCTATTGGTTGGTACATCCAGTCGCGTGGTAGCCCCAGCTCGTAGAGGGCGTGGCCTCCCTCGTGGAGGACGCTGTATAGGCTGGAAGCGAAGTTGTCCTCGTGGTAGTGCGTGGTGACCCTCACGTCCGTGTAGTAGCCTGTGGTGAAGGGGTGCTCGGTGGGGTCGATCCTGCCCGACGCCATGTCGGACTTCACGTCGTAGCCGATGAACTTGGCGAGGCTGTCCGCTATCTTCTCCTGCGCGGCGACTGGGACGTGGTTGTGTAGGAACTCAGTTTCGGGCTTGAGCTCAGCCGCGACCTTGTCCAGCACCTTCTTGAGGCCCTTCTTCATCTCGTCGAAGAGCCTTGTGATGGTGTCGGCGGTCATCCTGGGCTCGAAGTTGTCGATCAACGCGTCGTAGGGTGTCTTAGCTTCCTTCACAGGCATGAGGAGCTCCGCCTGCCTCATCTGGAGCTCAATCATCTTCTCTAGGTCGGGCTTGAACATGGAGTAGTCCCTGGCCGCCTTGGCCCTCTTCCAGGTGTTCACTGCTATGGTCTGGTGTCTGGCGATCTCCACGACTAGCTCCTCGGGGAGCTTGGTGTTCTCGTCGTAGGCCTTCCGGGCCAGGTGGACGTTCCTCTTCTGGATCGGAGTCAGTCCCTCGTAGCCCGGGTGCTTCTCTATGGTGTCCAGGATGCGCCCGTTCTCAGGGTCCGTGAGCCTCTGGTGGCCCACCTTCTGGATGAATGCCAACTGCTGGCTCTTGAGCTCAACAGCGCCGGGGGGCATCTTGGTCTCCATATCCCAGCTGAGGATCGCACCCGCCGAGCCTATGACGGCCAGCTCCTTGGATCGTTCCAGGAGCTTGTTGTAGAGGTCGGTTAAGTCGCTTGACATTGAAATCAACGATCAATCTAGCGTGGTGCCTTGTTTTAATGTTTCTAAAAGGAAATAGTGAGCCGGTTGGCGTGGCTCGTTGAGTTAGACGGTCATTCCTTCTTGTTCAAGGGCTTGAGGAGGAAGTCCCCGAGGACGTCCCTCGCCTTCTCCCGCTTCGCCTGGAACCCCATGAGGAAGAGCTTCACGCGTTCGGCCAGCTGCTTCTTGCACTCGCCGCACATGATGCCGCCACTCCTGCACAGATTCTCACGCTCCACCAGCCCCTCGTCGTCGTCCTCGAAGAGGAAGTAGTAGTAGGCGTACACATTGCAGACCTCGGGTCGGCCCCCCAGCTTCCTCTGCTCCTCCACTGTGTCCCTGCCGCCCGTGAAGGCCTTCATCACCTTCTGGGCCGCCTTCCTGGGCGGGTCTGTGGTGAATATGGCTGTGTCGGGCTGGCTGGCGCTCATCTTGCCGCCTTGGGCGAGGCCGGGCAGGAACTTGGCGTGTATCTGCGCCGGCTTATAGTAACCCATCTTCTCGGCTATGTCGCGGGTCATCCTCCAGTAGTTGTCCTGGTCGATGGCCGCCGGTATCAGGCACGGTATGTTCCTGCCCTCCCTGGCACTCTGCAGGAAGCAGGTCATGGCCTGCAGGGCAGGGTACCAGATCATCCCTATGTTGGTGCTGTCCTGGAACCCGAACACGGCTTTCACCGTGCTGTACGTCACCCTCTTGGCGACCTTGAGGCCGAGCCTGTATATCTCCCCTATGTGGTCCGTGTCGCTGAAGATGAAGGTCTTCTCAGGGTCCAGGCCGCAGGCTATGACGTCCAGGGCGTTCTCGTAGGTTAAGCCCACGGTCTCCTCCAGTGTAAGATCTTCGCGCTGTAGGAACTTCTCGTCGTCCGTCATCTGGAAGTATAGGTTGGCGTCGAAGGCGTCCTGCAGGTACTTGCAGAAGAACCACGGCAGGAGGTGGCCTAGGTGGACGTGCCCGCTGGGGCCGCGGCCCGTGTAGAGGCCCACCTTGTGGCCCTTCTCGTACTCGTCGAGCCACCAGTCTGTGTCCCTGTGGCTCAGGTAGACTCCTCGCCGGAGCTGCAGGTGCATGTATCCTGCGTGCTTGGCTATGCGGTCGGCTATGCTCTGGGTCATGGGCTGGACTCCGAACTGCTCTATGAGCCTGTCGTAGTCGATCTCACCGCTGACCTCCCAGGGCGTAACCACCATCTCCTGTTTGTCTTGGTTCGTCATGCCTTGTACTCTCCCATGCTAAGTGCTGGGTCTTTGTTCTTCTTGGGACTAGGGTGGCTATTAGAAACTTTTTCCTCCGCTAGGAGGAGCTTATCCAGTCCGAGTGATACACACTCATTCCCTTGTCTCCGAGTATTGAATGATGGCCGAGCCTTTTAAAAAGGTATTCGTCACCCGCCTATCCGCTTGTACATGGAGACGGTGTCCACGTACCCGCCGCGGTACTTGATGCCCTCGGGCAGCCTGCCGTACTCGGTGTATCCCAGCCGCTTGTAGAGCTCAACGGCGGGGCTTATTGAGTACACCTCCAAGTAGAGCACCTCGATACCAATCCTCCTAGCCTGAGTCTCAAGCTCCATCATCATCTCGGAGCCGATCCCCTGGCCTCTATATGCTCTTCGAACGAAGACTCCGAGCCCGGCCGTGTGGCGCAGACGGCCTCCCCTATTCTTGGCGTTGGTCATCCCCACCACTTTGCCGTTAGCCTCGGCGATGACGACAACGGATCGGCCTCTCTCCGCGTCCTTCAGCATGTCCGCTTGGCGGTCCACCTGCTGGTCTCTGGTCAAGGTTTTGTCGCCGCCGATCATGGCGTCTTCCTCGATGAGTTCGTTGTGTAGTTCTAGCAGATCGTCCAGGTCACCCCACCTCAGGCTCCTCAAGACAACGTGTGCGTCATCCCTCGATGTGAAAGTCCTGAACAAGGTCCTCCCTGGGTCCTGTACGGGCTCAGCGCTGATAACGTTTATGCGCAATTTGTATTAAGCATTCGGACGGCGTCCATACGTCCTCACCCCTGCTTTGAGCCGTTGGAGATGCAGAGTGACTACACTACTAGGTGCTTCGTCATGATGACCGAGTCAACGTAGCCTCCCCGGTACTTGATGCAAGCCGGTATCCTGCCCGTCTCCACGTACCCCATCTTCCTGTACACGTGGATCGCCCTCGCGTTGGTGCTGAACACCTCAAGGTATATAGACTCCAGGCCCAGCCTGGGGGCCTGCCTCTCCAGCTCCCTCATCATCTCCTGGCCGATCCCCTTCTCCCTGTAGCCGTCCTTGACGGAGATGCCCAGGGAGCCCACGTGGGACATGCGGCCGGGCCTCGGGGTGACCTCGCAGCTGCCCACGACTCTCCCGTCCACCTCGGCTACCACGGCCACGTGTTTGTCTTTTTCCAGGTTTGTGAGGTTCCGCGCCAGCCAGTCTGTCTCGGATTCGCGAGTGTGCTTCTGGTTGGCGGCTATCATGGCCTCCTCCTCCACTAGGCCGTTGATGAACTCCAGCAGGTCGTCGAGGTCCTCCCACCTGGGGGTCCTCAGTTTGACTTCGGTGCCGTCCCTGGCCTTGAACTGCCTGAGTAATGTTCCGGGCCGCATACCAATGATGTTGACCGGGAATGATTTTATTCTGCCGGTCTCTCAAGGATGCCCAGAAGCTCCTCCTCAAGGGTGAGCCCCGGCCGAGGGTTCTCCACGATCTCCCCCATCTTCACGCCCCTCTTATCGAGGAGCACGATGTAGGGTATCTTGGCGACCTTGAACTCCTCAACCTCAGCGGGGCTGGGGGGCACCGCCCACTTCCTGGTGTTGCTTTTAGGGTCCCTCATGATGTGGCCGAAGACTCTCACATCTAGACCCGTGGCCTCGTGGATGAGTGCCAGTACGGGCACGTTCCTGTAGCAGTCTGGGCACCACTCGGCTGAGAACACGAAGACCACGGCCTCTCCGGCGTGCTTCCTGATCTTATCTGTGACCCCGTGGTCAAGTTTGTAGGCGTAGAACCTCTCCATGAACCTGTCCGTCTTGGCCTTGGAGCCCTTAAGGTACTCTAGGATCGGCTCAGAGTTTCCGCGGAGCTTTGGTAGGTCGTACATGGTTCACTGAGTTGAACCGCGGCTTATACCCGTTACCCGCCCTCTACCTGATGCTTATCCTCTTGCCGGTGGCCGCATAGCTGATGCTCTCCGCGATGTAGCTGCCGTGGTCGGCTAGGCGCTCCAAGTACCTGATGGTGAGCAGGTAGGCCACCACGGTCTTGGGGTCTCCCTTGAGCTCGCTGAGGCGCCTCATGTTCTCGAAGTACAGGTCGTCCGTCTCGGCCTCCACCTTGCTGAGGTCGAATATCATCTTCTCGTCCATGGTCTCGATCATGGTGAGGCTCATGTCCATGACCCGGAGGGTCTTATCCACAAGCTCCTTCACCTTGAGGCCGTTCTCCTCCAGGGGATTCCACTCTCCGAGGCGGTACTGTATCTCGCTCACATCCATGGCGTACCTCCCGTACCTCTCTAGGTCGTACGCGATCTTGATGTACGCCTTCAATGTGCGGAGGTCGCCGGCCATGGGCTGGTGGAGTGCTATGAGCTCCGTGGCCCGGTCCTCCACCTCCTCGGCCATCAGCTGCACCGTGTTGCTCCAGGCGCGAACCTGGGTGTAGACCTCCTCGCCCCTGAAGAAGTGGTCCAGCGCGTACTTCGTCGCGTTCCTCGACAGCTTCCCCATCTTGATGAGGAGGCTCTTGATCTGGCTGATCCCTACGTCTAGTGGTCTGCTCATACCTATCACCCGAACTTCCCAGTGATGTAGTTCTCCGTTAGCTCACTCTGGGGGTTCTCGAACACGTCCTTGGTGCTCCCGAACTCCTTCACCTCCCCCAGGTACATGAAGGCGGTCATCTCGCTGACCCTGGCGGCCTGCTGCAGGTTGTGGGTCACCAGGACCACCGTGTACTGCTCGCTCAGCTCGCGCATCAGGCTCTCTATCTTGGATGTGGCTATGGGGTCCAGGGCGCTGCATGGCTCGTCCAGGAGGATGATGTCCGGCTCCACGGCCAGGGCCCTTGCTATGCAGAGCCTCTGCTGCTGGCCGCCGCTCAGGCTGAAGGCGTCCTCCTTGAGCCTATCGTTAACCTCCCCCCAGAGGGCTGCGCCTCTGAGGCTATCCTCTACGACCCTGTCCAGTTCCTCCTCGGGCACCCCGTGGACCCTGGGCCCGTAGGCCACGTTGTCGTAGATGCTCTTGGGGAAGGGGTTGGGCTTCTGGAAGACCATGCCCACGCGCTTCCGGAGCTCGTAGACGTCCACGTCGGGGTCGTAGATGTTCTCGCCCTTGACGTTGACCACGCCGCTGGTCCTGCAGCTGGGTATCAGGTCGTTGATCCTGTTGATGCTCCTGAGGAGGCTGCTCTTGCCGCAGCCGCTTGGCCCCATGATGGCCGTGACTATGTTGGACCTGATCCTCAGGGAGATGTCCTTGAGCACATGTTTGTCCCCGTACCAGAGGTTGAAGCCGCTGAACTCTATTATGTCCGTGGAGCCGCTCAAAGTTCCGCCTGCGCCACCGTGGGGGACCTCATCGTCCTCTATGTACAACGCTTCGGGTCTTAATGTATCCTTCACTTCTCACACCGCCTTCCTCTGGTGCCTGTACCTGATGGTGATGGCCACCGAGTTCATCGCAACAAGCACCACCAGCAGCAGGATTATGCCCGCCGCGGCCAGGTTCCTGAACTCGGTCCTCGGGAGGTTCACCCAGTTGTATATCTGGATGGGCAGCACCGTGAACCTGTCCAGGGGGCTCAGGGGCACGAAGGTGACGTAGACTAGGGCCGCTATGGCTATCATGGGAGCCGCCTCGCCGATGGCCCTGGACAGGGCTATGATGGTCCCCGTGAGTATGCCGGGGAGTGCCTCAGGCAGCACGATCTGGCGGGTCACCTCCCACCTGGTGGCTCCCAGCGCGAAGGCGCCCTCCCTGTAGATCTTTGGGACGCTCCTAAGGGCCTCCCTGGAGGCTATGATGATCACCGGCAGTATCAGGAGAGTCATGGTCAGGGCACCTGCCAGGACGCTGCGCCCCAATGCTAACGCATCGACGAACAGGCCCAGGCCCAGGAGACCGTACACGATGCTCGGAACCCCTGCCAAGTTAGCTATGTTTACCTGTATGAACTCAGTGACCCTGTTCCTTGGAGCGTACTCCTCAAGGTATATGGCCGCGCACACCCCCAGTGGGAACGAGAACAGGGCCGTGAGGGCAACGAGCCAGACGCTTCCCACGAGGGCGGGCAGTATCCCGGCGCGGCTGGGGAACCTGGAGGGGAAGCTAGTTATGAAACCCCAAGTCAGGTAGGGTAAGCCGTCCGCCAATGCGTCCCCCAGGATAACGACGAGGCTCAGAAGGCTTAAGGCCACAGACAGCAGCGCCAAGGCGTACACCAATCTGCCCTTGAGGGCCCTGCCGCCGCTCCTCCTCTCCTTCGTCTTGAACATCAGTAGCTCCTCCAGAACCGCTTCGTCACGTAGTTGCCCACCAGGTTCACTGCGAGCACCATGACGAAGAGCGTTAGTCCCACAGAGAATATGGTGGTGTACTCCAAGCTACCGAAGGGGGCCTCACCCAGGCTGATCTGGGTTATGTACCCGGTCATGGTCTGGATGCTCTCCAAGGGGTTGAGGGTGAGCCTGGGCGTGGAGCCCGCCGCTATGCTCACGATCATGGTCTCCCCTATGGCCCGGCTTATAGCCAGTATAATGGATGAGACGATACCTGATAGTGCTGAGGGGACAACTATATGGGTGACCACCTC
>DASWLJ010000088.1:0-3744 GCA_036396185.1 Bathyarchaeia archaeon
TAGACCCCGAACCATGGGTCGGGCTGATCCACCTTCTCGTAGCTGCTCCAGGCCTCACGGGGCAGCTTCTCGTACCACTTCCTGGGGACTATGATGTCGCTCTGTGTGCTGTCTGAGTAAGCCACACCATTTCTGGTGCCCAGCGCGAGATAAAGAATGTTGCTGTGGCCTCTGGATTAAGCGTGCTGGGCGCTTATCGTGTCCTCGATGTTCCTGATGCTTGGGGTGAGTAGCCCGTAGGGGCTCTCCGAGACGGTTGAACTATCCCAATCAAGTCTGCCGTGGGGGCGTCCATCTCGCTGAACCGACCTTAACCGTACCAAATCACGCTATTGAATATCGGCATCAAGCGTTGACGCCGGCTGACCTCGGTTAAGGCTCCTCCACGTGACAGTGACGTTATGCCCCGGCGACCCTACTCACCTTGAGTTGCCTCCCGTCACGCTACTGCACCCGTCCCTCAACAGGCTGGGGGGCTCAGAGAGGGTCTGCCTAGAGATCATCAGGGTGCTCAAGGATCAGGGCCACATCGTCCACCTGTGCACGGTGGACAGGACTAACTGGGCCCTCATGGAGGCCAACTGGGGGGCATCGGCGAGGCCGGACAAGGAGACGTACCACCAGGAGGCGCCCCTCAGCCCCACGGACACCGCTTCGTGGGTGTGGGCCACAGCGACGTACATCTGGATGCTGCTCAGAGCCCAGATGGAGGCGGGCCTCAGCGTCAACAACTACGGGGAGGTTTTCCCCCTCGTAAGCGACGTCTCATACATCCACAGCAGACCCCTCATCACAGTGGAGGGCGACCCTTACGGGGTGCCCGTGTGGGGCTACACCCGTAAACTGTACGACTGGGTGTACGCTGAGCTCTCCTCCAACTACCAGGAAGGGACGCTGCTCACGAACTCGAGGTACAACATGGAGCTGGTTAAAGAGCGCCTCTGCAGAGACGCGGTGGTAGTCCACCCCTTCATAGAACCGGTCCTCTACCGGGGTGAGCCCAAGACGGGCAACGTATTAACTGTTTCAAGGATAGCCCCCGGGAAGAACCTCACCTTGATCCCTGAGGTGGCTCAGAGAACGAGGGGGTCGAGGTTCACAGTGGCCGGTAAGACCCAGTCAAACTCTGACAAGGTGTTATCAGCCCTCAGACAGCAGCCCAGACTCGAAATACACACCAACCCCCGCAGAGGGGACCTACTGGACCTGATGAGGCGCTCCAGCGTGTACCTGTCCACCCAGCCCGACGAGGCATTCGGCATCTCCGTCCTCGAGGCCATGAGCGCAGGCTGCGTGCCCGTCGTCCCCCGCGGCGGCGGCCCCTGGATCGACATCCTGGAGCGCAGGGACGGGGAGGTGGGGCTCTCGTACCGCGACCCTGGGGAGGCTGCTGAACGTATAAGGAAGGTCCTGGAGGACGAACGGCTCCGAGAGTCCCTGAGGACAGGGGCGGTGGACAGGTCTCGGAGCTTCACCGTCGATAGGTTTGAGAGAGACTTCACCGAGGCCCTGGAAGGCGTGGAGCCCCACGGCCCAATGGAAGGCCGCCTCGCGGACTCCTACAGATACGTTAAACAACTAAGGAGTAGGGTTGACGCGGCCTATGAGAGAGGCAGAAAGGCTGCAAGGGATGGGCTGAGGAGGGCCGTCAGGCAGGCCTATGCTGGTCTGCCCGGGTGACGATGTTGAACCTGCCGTAGTCGAACCTCTTGATGGCGACGCCCCTGTCCGTTCCCTCCCTGTACTTGCCGCGGCCCTCGGAGATGTCCACCACGGCCTTGTACACGTCCTTCAGCAGCTTCTTCTCCACCCAGGGCTCGTTGTGGCTTGGCATGAGTCTGTCGTACTCGTCGTAGTGGCTGAGCATGTAATCGTAGCTCTCGATGAACGTCGGTATGTCCCCGCCGTCGAGGTACGTGTAGATGCCGCCAGTGTAGAACATGTCCCCGGTGAAGAGGAGCCTATCCTCCCTGTCGAGGAAGCAGCAGCTGTCCGGGCTGTGGCCCGGCGTGTGCATCACCTCCAGGGTCCTCGTCCCCAGGTCGATTACATCGCCGTCCCTGAACCACCTCGTCGCCTTGAAGGGCGGCACCACGTACTTCTTGGGGTTGAAGCCTTTGGGCAGGGGCTTCCACACCATTCCGGGATCGACTAGGTGGATCATCTCGCTGTTGGGGAGCCCCTTCTGGGCCCTGACGCTCCAAGGGTGGTCCAGCATCACTATCCTGCTGAACCTGTGGTTGTCGGCTATGTGGTCGTTGTGGGTGTGGGTGTTCACCACCATGACGGGCAGGTCGGTTATCTCCTCGACGCACGCCTTGATGTTGGCTATGCCACAGCCGGTGTCGAGGAGGGCCGCCTCGTCCCCGCCCAGCAGCAGGGTGCAGAGGGCCTCCTCGTACTGGCCGGGCTCGTAGATGGAGTAGATGCCTTCCTTGACCTTGTACACCTCGAACCAGTCCTGGCTGCAGGGCACCCGCTCCAGGGTCGAGTATACCTTGCGGGGGAGCTTGTCCCACCACCTGTCACCCATCAACAGTTTTCGGTCTTCTGGGGTTGACATTTCGATCATGAAGGTTGATGGCGGGGTTATATTATTATCTGGGGCTTTACCACCCGTGGCATCATTTCAGGATACCTCCATGAATGTTGTTCGGCGAACAGACATCTGTATTTATGTTCTATGATGCGACTTGGAGCCGGGGGCTCCTCATGAATAAAGCGGCGCTGGAGCAGCGGCAGGTCATGGACTATTTCAACGAGACCACCAGCTTCTACGACCGCTCACAACTGGACGACGAGGACGAGTTTCTGAGGTTCTTCTCCTTCGAGGAGGATGTCATTCCCAAGTATGTAGGGGATGTGGGTAGCTGCGTGGACATCGGGAGCGGCGCAGGTGTCTTCCTTAAATACGTGTCCAGGAGGTACGGTGCGCACAACGTCATCGGATTAGACGTGTCTGAGGGCATGTTGGCTCAGTCTCTCCTCGATAAACCATTCCAGGCTGACCTAGCTCAGGGCAGCGTCCTCGACCTCCCCCTCAGAGAGGGACGCTTCGACTTGGTGTTCATGGAAGAGGTTCTGCACCACCTCGTCTCCAGGAGCCGGGCCGACTCCAAGAAACTAGCAAAGCGCGCCATCGGCAACATAAAGAGGATGGTCCGCCCCGGAGGCGCCTTCATACTGAGGGAGGAGTACTACGAGTCCTGGCTGATCCCCACCATCTCCTCAACCTTAATCATGCTTCTGCTAGGCCTCTTCAATGTCCTGAGGATCAAGCTCCCCCACAAGGAGGCCCACATGGGCCTCAAGGTAGCCTTCTACACAAGGGACGAGATACGGGCGATGGTGGAGGAGGCCGGCGGCGAGATACTGGAGGCAAGGGATGTTAAGTGGACGAAGACGCTAGGCGAACGAGCCGCCCTGGTGAAGACCATGGGGAAGATGTACTACATAATCACATTCGACAGGTGATTTTATCACCGCTGGGTTAACGTTATATCCCTCACAAGAGAAATCCAATAGATTTCAATGGACTGCGACATCCTCGTCATAGGGGCAGGGGTCCTGGGCCTCAGCTCCGCCTACCACATGAAGCTTAGGGACCCCACAAAGAAGATACTGGTCATAGACAAGTTCAGCGGACCCGGCCAGGGCAACAGCGCCAAGAGCGAGGGCGGGTTCCGCAACATATTCACAAGCGAGACCAACTACCTCCTCGCAGACACCAGCATCGACGCATAC
>DASWLJ010000089.1:0-30812 GCA_036396185.1 Bathyarchaeia archaeon
AACCGTTGGGCGGCTAGAGGAGGATGCTCTCCCACCTGTGCGTCGAGCAGCCGCAGCTCTCGTCGTCCGGGTTCATCGCCTCGATGACCCGCAGGAGGGCTTCGGACGAGGGGCGGCTCCACCTCTTCTGGAACTCGCTGAACGCGACGCTGCCCTCCCACCTGGGGTCCACCAGGCCCTCCCCGTAGTTGCTCACCAGCTCCAAGGCAGCGTAGCAGGCCCCGATCTCGCGGGCGAAGAAGACCTCGGGCACCAGGTTCATGGTGACTATGTCGATGCCCAGGTTCTGCCACCTGAGCCTGATCTCTGCGGGGCTCTCCAGCCGCGGCCCCTCTGAGACGCCCACGATGCCGCGTTTGAAGACCCTGGGGAACCCGGATGCGGTGCACGCCTCGACTAGGTGCCTGCTGAGCGTCGGGCACATGGGCTGGTGGAGCCTGTAGTTGTACCTCTGAACGTCAAGTCCCTTGTCCTGGAGGCTCACCATGAGCATCTGCGCCCGCTTGGTTGTGAAGTCCACAAAGTCGTCCGGGACAACGGCGTCCCCAGGGTCCAGAAGCCTGTTGGTGCTGCCGCAGAGGGCTGTGCCCAGGATCTTCTTAACGCCGGCCCTCCAGAGGACGTAGAAGACGCGTTCGCCGCTGCTGTCGGGCTGGGTGTTTCTGATCTCACGGGTTATGCCGTGGAAGTCCACGTAGAGGAACTCCTTCCCCTTGTACCTGGCGTGGGTGAAGGGCGCCGTAGGTCCGAAGGGGGTCTCGAACACAAGGTTGTCGCCGATGACTTTAACGCCCTTGTAGTCGCGGGGGAACTTTGCGCCTATGGTGGTGGAGCCGCCTAGGACGGCTATCTCGACCTGCGGGATGTCGGCCATGTATGAAGATGGTGGGTCTACGGGTTAAAACCATTGCCGCCAGAGCAGTAAGCCTGTGATAATTGGGTGCAGATCAATGTAAATGCGGAGATAGAACCCTGCTACCGAATTATATACTAGAATATACGTCAACGACCCTGGAATCTATGGTACGTACAGGGGAAAAATATATATAGGAGAATGTTGCTGTAACGCTACTCTGTTCGCTACCTAGTATTCCGTTGCGGCTCGGGGTATTCCTAGCGATCAAGCTCAAAGGTGAAGAAAAGATGATGTTAAAGACGGCCAATAAGATCGGCAACGAAGACGTATGCCCCGAGTGTGGGAGCAAGCACATTATCATCGACGGCGGCTCCGGGGAGCGGATATGCGGCGGCTGCGGCCTCGTAATGGCGGACAACATGCTCAACGAGGGCCCCGAGTGGAGGGCCTTCAGCCAAGACGAGAGGGATAGCCGTAGCCGAGTCGGGATGCCCCTCAGCTTCAGCGTGCACGACAAGGGGCTCAGCACAATGATCGGGCAGGTGGGCAAGGACGCCTTCGGCAGGACCATCCCCACAAAGACCATGTTCCAGATGCTCAGGCTCAAGAAGTGGCACATAAGGAGCAGCTACCAGTCCAGCATCGACAGGAACCTGAGCCACGCCATGACCGAGCTCAGCAGGCTCAGCGACAAGCTCCACATCCCCAAGCAGGTGAAGGAGCGGGCCGCGGTCATCTACAGGAAGGCGCTGGAGAAGGGGCTCGTACGCGGACGCAGCATAAGCGCCATCGCCGCGGCCAGCCTCTACGCCTCGTGCAGGGTCACGGGCACCCCCAGGACCCTCAGGGAGCTGGGCAAGGTGAGCACCATCGACAAGAAGGACCTGGCCCGCTGCTACAGGCTGCTCCTCAGGGAGCTGACCCTCAGCATGCCCATCCCCAAGGCCCAGTTCAGGGTGCCTAAGATCGCGGCCAAGGTGAACATCAGCGAGAACACCCAGCAGACGGCCGTGGACATCCTAAGGAAGGCCGAGGACATGAAGACCACCGCAGGCAAGGACCCCATGGGGCTCGCGGCAGCGGCCCTCTACATCGCCTGCGTCATGAACGACGAGAAGAGGACCCAGAAGATGATCGCGGACGCGGCCGGCGTCACCGAGGTCACCATCAGGAACAGGTACAAGGGCCTGAAGGAGGCCCTCAAGCTGGAGCTGTAAGGCCCCAAAATCCCCTTTGAAACGTTTTTAACCCCACGTTCCTTTCTTCAGCCCACCTGGTGTCACGCATGAGTGAGCCCGTGGACTACCTATCAGAGGAGACCTACCGCCCCGAGTGGCTTAGGGACGGGGTGACGGAGCAGACCCTTGAGGCCGTGGTGAAGCAGAAGCCCGCGCTGGTGAAGCTGGGCAGGGAGCTGGCGAAGTATAAGCGGTTCTACATGGTGGGGAGCGGAGGAAGCTACGGCGTCCAGCTGCCTCTGGAGTACCTGGCGGAGAAGTACACGAAGGTGCCCGTGCACGCCTACAGCGGCTGGGAGTTCATTGAACAACAGCCTGAGGCCGTGGACAGTGAGGCTGTCTGTATATTCATCAGCCAGAGCGGCAGGACCAAGGAGATCGTCAGGGCCCTGGAGTGGTGTAAGGAGCGGGGAGCCGTCACTGTGGGGCTCACCCAGAAGACGGAGTCCGTGATCAACGGCCTCGCCTCGCGGGGCGTGGGCTGGGAGGGCAGGGGCGTCACCCTGGGAAAGCTGGGGTGCCTCTACGTACTCTTCGGGACCATACTCGGCGAGAAGGGGTACGAGGTGGGCGCCAGGATGGTTGAGACGGCCACCAAGTTACCGGGGGTTTTACCCGGGATGATACCCAAAGCTAAGGAGGATGCACGGAGGCAGGGCCTGATGCTCAAGGACCACGACGAGGTGTTCATGGTGGGCGGAGGCATCAACTGGGGCCTCACCTACCAGTTCGGCCTCTGCACGCTGATGGAGATGTGCTGGGTCCACGGCACCGCCATAGACTACAGCGAGTTCAGGCACGGCGCTCTGGAGCTGTTCACCGCCGGGGCTGCCGCGGTGTTTCTCAGGGGCAGGGGCGGCGAGCGTGAGCTTGAGGACCAGGTGATAGAGTTCGCCAGGGGCAACGGCGTCGAGTGCGTGGAGTACGACAGCCAGGGCCTGGAAGTGGACAGCCTGATGACGCCCTTCACCCTGTTCATAGAGCTTGAGTGGCTCAGCTACTACCTGAGCCTGGCCCGGAACAGGCGGATGGGCGCGTGGCGGTTCTACGACAAGGTGAAGTTCTAGGCTTCGCCGCCCCATGCCCCCAGCCGTCTGCAGGTCTCGGCGGCGGCGCGGTGGCCTTCCTTTATTGAATGCTCGATGCTTTCTCCCTTGAGCCTGCCGCAGAGGAACGAGGCTATCCAGCTGTCCCCGGCTCCCAGGGTGTCCACAACCTCCACCGGGTGGGCCCGGCCTCTGTACATCGTCTCCCCGTCGTAGACCAGGGACCCGTGCTCCCCCAGGGTCATCGCCACCAGCCCAGGCGTCCGCTCCTTCAGCTCCCTTACCTTAGCCTCGGGGTCCAAACCCTTCTCCATGAGGTGCCTGCCTGAGAAGAAGCTGTAGTCCAGGTGGGGCATGACACTGGTTCTTGGGTCGTCCAGCTGGTTGCTGAAGTCGCAGCTCAGCAGAGCTCCTGACGTCTCCCTGATGCGCTGGATATGCTCTCTGCCGAAGCCCCATATACTGAAGTAGATGAGGTCGTAGCCGCCGGGGTCAGGCAGCGCCTGCAGGGGCAGCGCGGCGTCCTTCTGGACACCCTCAAGGTAGTGGGCGAACACCCGCTCCCCGTTTCTGATGAGTATGGTTGTGACGGCTGTCTCCCCCTGCCACTGGAGTACTTTGCCCGCGTCCAGGCCCTGGGCTCTGATCTGGTCGAGAACGAACCCGCCATTAAGGTCGGTCCCCACGGCGCCCACGTAGTCGGCTTGGACGCCGGGCACCCGGGACGCGTAGACGGCCACATTCAGCGCGTTGCCGCCGGGGAACCGTCTCCCCAGCTCCACATAGTGGTCCACGCAGTTGTCCCCGATGGATAGCAGCCTCAAGATTTTCACCCAGACTTATGTAATGGTGTTCACCCATCCTATATGGTGTACGATGTGAGGCTGATAGACGCGATAAAGGGAAGGAAGAGCATAAGAAAGTTCAAGGCTGACCCTGTGCCCGAGGAGTGGGTCAGGGACGTGCTGGACGCAGCCAACTACGCGCCATCGGCCAAGAGGGGCGAGCAGTGGAGGTTCACGGTGCTTACTGGTGAAGCCAAGGACGCGTTCCTGAGGATGTTCGACGCCGAGCTGGACAGATTCATAGAGAAGCACGGCGTGGAGGAGGCGGGCTCATCCAAGAACTCGTGCAGGATCATGGGGGAGGCGCCGGTGCTCGTCATCGTGTGGAACAGCGGTAAGCACGGGTGGCTCACGGAGGAGCACAGCGTCGCGGCGGCCATACAGAACATGCTCCTCAGGGCCTATGACCTTGGCCTTGGCAGCCTATGGATCGGGGACGTCTACTACGCGTACGACGCAATCAGACGCTACTTCGGCAAGGACTGGAAGCTGAGCGGAGCAGTATCACTGGGGTTCCCAGACGCGGAAGGCCTCAGCTTCAAGCGGAAGACCGTGGACCAGGTGGCCGAGTTCCTGAGATAACCCATTTACGGTTAACAAGCCTTTAAAACACAGGTAACCCCTACAATGTTACCTAGTTCTGCTAGGAGGTAGAAGCGTGTATCACTTGGACTGGACAGAACCATCCTCCTGACGGAGGACCAGATACCCAAAAGTTGGATAAACCTAGTTCCCGACCTCCCGACGCCCCCCTACCCTCTGCTCGACCCGGCCACACGTGAGCCCGTCAAGCCCGAGCAGCTGCAGCCCATATTCGCTAAGGAGCTGCTCATGCAGGAGGTGTCGGAGAAACGGACCATACCCATCCCCGAGGAGGTGAGAGAGGCATACCGCCTGTGGAGGCCCACACCCCTCGTCAGGGCAAGACGCCTCGAGAAGGCGCTGAAGACCCCCGCCCGCATATACTACAAGTACGAGGGTGTGAGCCCCACGGGCAGCCACAAGCCCAACACGGCCGTGCCTCAAGCCTACTACAATATGAGGCAGGGCGTCGAGAGGCTCACCACCGAGACCGGCGCCGGCCAGTGGGGCAGCGCCCTGGCCTTCGCGGGCAGCCTCTTCGGCTTAGGCGTGGAGGTCTACATGGTACGGGTGAGCTACGAGCAGAAACCCTACAGGAAGGTCATGATGAGGCTCTTCGGTGCCGAGGTAGTGCCGAGCCCCAGCACCAGGACCGAGGTGGGCCGAAAGATACTTGAACGGGACCCAGACACACCAGGGAGCCTGGGTATAGCCATCAGCGAGGCCATTGAGAGATGCCTCAGCCAGGAGAACACACGGTACAGCCTGGGCAGCCTCCTGAACCACGTCCTCATGCACCAGACCATCACAGGTCAGGAGGCCGCAGAGCAGCTGCGGATGGCCGATGATTACCCGGACACAATCATCGGTTGCGTCGGCGGCGGCAGCAACTTTGCGGGCCTCGCGTACCCGTTCCTCAGGGACAGGTTCAGGGGAGCCTCACCAAAGGAGACTCGGTTCATCGCGGTGGAGTCCACGGCCTGCCCCAGCATAAGCAGGGGCGAGTACCTGTACGACCACGGGGACACAGGCAGGATGACGCCCCTCATCAAGATGTTCACGGTGGGCCACGAGTTCATCCCGGAGCCCATCCACGCCGGCGGCCTCAGGTACCACGGCATGGCGCCCAGCCTCAGCGCCCTGGTGAGGGACCGCCTCGTGGAGCCCAGAGCCTACGACCAGATGGAGGCCCTCAGCGCGGCGGCCATGTTCGCCAGGGCCGAGGGCCTGGTCCCGGCCCCCGAGACGGCCCACGCCATCAAAGCCGTCATGGACGAGGCGACGAGGTGCAGGGAGACGGGAGAGGAGCGAACCATCCTCATGCTAATGAGCGGCCACGGGCTCCTTGATATGGCGGCCTACGAGGCATTACTGGAGGGCAAGCTGAAGCCCTTCCAGCTCCCGCAGACGGTCATCGACGAGAACCTGAGCAGCCTCAAGCGGCTGTACCCCTTCGCCTAAGGCCCCACCTTTCTATATCTCCAGGTCGAGGAGCCTCTCCAGATCGGATTCCTCCACGTCCTGGGGTTCAAGGACCATGCTGCCGCCCTCGGCCGTGAATATGGCTTTGCCGTGGGCCCGCACAAGAGGCATGATCATGTCCGTGTAGCCTTTGTCCACTATGGTCTTGAGGCTGTAACCACAGATCACGTCCATGGGTAACGTCAGGACCTTGTGGAGGCTGTACTCGTAGCGGAGGAGTTCACGCACCTTGTCGTGGGTGAAGAAGCAGGCGACGTCGCCGTAGGCGCGCATCCCGAGGCCCATGGAGCTGAGCCGGTTCAGCTCATTGTTCCAGTGGCTGATTATCCTGAGGGGCTCCACCCTGCCGTTCTCTATGTACCACTTGTCGTATGGGTGGAGCACTATATTGCCTGACTTGAGGTTGGGCTCGACGTCGACGCCGTGTGCCTTGAGGCTCTTCTTGACCTGGCTGGGGGTCTCCTCGGAGCATATGTACACTATCCCTTTGCTCTGCCGCAGCCCGTCTGACAGGTAGTTGTACACTATCCGGTTCCTGGTCTCGTAGGAGTCGTAGAACAGTATGATGTGGTTGTACATCTCTATGTTCTGAATGAAACTTGTTATGTCGCTACCTGAGCCCATACCATATCCAATGTTTTAGCACGTTTTAACATTACTGTTTTTGGCTGATACTAAACGAAGGCCTTCAGGTTTTCCAAAACCTTCTTCGCCAACTCCCCCAGATCGTACGCCTGGACCAGCGATATCCCGTAGAGGCCAGCCAGTTTCTGTATCTCGTCGTCGAAGGGCTTTATTGACGCCAGCATCAGGGAAGCTTCACCTATGTCCAGCTTCCTGGCGCTCATCTCTATGACCCTGTTGAAGGCGTCGTCGCCCAGGGACAGGTTCAGGCCAAGCCTCCGGGATGATAACGTGTGAGACGCCGTCAACATGAAGGAGTAGGTAGCCCCCGATGAGCCTGCCAGCTCCCCCGGGAGGCTGACCTCCCACCCGTCGTCCTCCAAAGCCCTTCTCAGCGTCTCGGTTATCTCGATGAGGTTCTGCTGCGTGGACAGCTCCATGAACCTCTGCTGTGCGGGTTTACCCTTGCTCCAGTAGTCCTCGAAGACCAGGGACATGGCGGCGACGTAGGAGTCAAGGTTGGACCACGCCGCCTGCCTCACGGCCTCCCACTCGCGGGTTGCCAGGAGGCTCTCCCCGCCGTCCACTATAACCAGAGTCAGGTTGGTGTCCTCCGCGTTGTGCCTCAGGTTGGTTAACCGCACCAGGTCGCTCAACTCACCGCTTCTACCGTACTCGACCCTGGTCAACACCCTGACCCTCTTCCCCTTGATCAGGTCCGCCAGCTCGTCGAAGCTGACAGGGAGGTCCTGGACCCTGTGAACCATCACATCGATGGATCTCTCGCTGCCCCTGATCATGGAGGACAGCGTGGAGACGTACTCCTCCCTGTTCCTCAATGCCCTGAACTCCCGCGGCTTCTCGCCGGTCCTCATCGCCTTTATGAACGCGCCGGCCTCGGGTGCGAGGCTCCACAGGGACTCGTAGAATATCTTGATGGCCGCTATGAAGCTGGGTGCGTTGGTCCAAAGGCCGGTGTCGTCGTCGGTGGTCATGCTCATGGAGTCGTCCATGGCCACGGACGTTAGAATCTCGCCGCCGTCCACTATGGCGAACCTGACGGGGCTCGGCACCGATATGTGCCGGACCTCGACGCTCCCCATGATGCGCTCCACCTCCTCGACGCTGGACTCGTCCACCTGGACGAGCATCCTCACCTGCTTACCTTCCTTGCTGAGCCTGATCAGCATGTCGTCCAGGCCCCAGAAGGAGAGGCGGAGAAGGTCCAGGGACGTTGTGACGAGGTTGACCTCCCGCTTGACCCTGCCACCCATCTGGCTCAGGAGTTCGTAGACCTGCTGCCTGCCCTGATAAATCCTGAACCTAGGCTCCTCGGTCGCCTCGGGCTCACGTGTCCTTATCTTCGCCAGGTCCTCCAGGACCCGGTTCTCGTCGGCCTCTAGCGCCGAGAGCCTCTGCTTGGCCTCGTCGATGCTGCGCTGCAGCACGTCCGCGGCTGGGGCGGCCACGTACCTTACGGGCCTCCCCATTATCCGCTGAATGATGCCCCGCTCCTCGAGCCCCTTGAGGACTCTGTACGCCCTCATCCTGTTTACGGTGAAGCGGCGCGCTATGACGCGCGCGGGTGTCGGGCCCATGGCCGTGAGGAAGACGTAGACCTCGGCCTCTTCCTGGCTGAACCCGTACTCGGTGAGTCTGCTGTGTAGGCTCGGTAGGCTCATGGTTCACCTGTAGGGATGTGTGTGGAGGATATTATAAGTTGTTCTAACATTTGTTACAGATAACCTGCACGAACAAATGTTACACATCCATCGTTATCCGCTGGGGGACGCAGCAGGACGTGATACCCCATGACAAAGTACTTCATAAGAGCCCAAGACAAGATGTGGCCTACAGTCATCTGGCAGGGAACCCAGTTGGTCGTCTACTATATGGGGGACGACCCGAAGGACGTGGAAGTCAGGGAGACCAGGGGAATAGACTTCGACGAGCTCCTACTACACATAGACAGAGGGGGCTCCGTGTTCATTACCACCAGGCCGGTCGATGGCGAGGACCAGCAACCCGAGGAATGGAAGCCCAGCGTAGAGTACACGAGGGCCAGGTGAACTGGAGGCGAGAACATGAGTGAGCAGACCCACGTGAAGCATTGCACAAGGTGCGGGAGCACAAGGATAATCCATGACCCCGAGATGGGCGAGGAGGTATGCGGCAACTGCGGGCTGGTGATCTCTGAGGAGATCATGGACAGCGGCCCGGAGTGGAGGGCCTTCACGCCAGCCGAGAAGAACGAGAGGAGCCGGGTGGGCCTCGGCGCGTCCCTGACCCTCTACGACAAGGGGCTCTCAACCGTCTTCTCGGGGTACCGCGACGCCAAGGGGAAGCGGCTCGACACCCAGACCATGATGAAGATGGATAGGCTGCGCAGGTACGACAACAGGACCAAGATGGACGACACCTGGAGGCGCAACCTCAGCATAGCCATGGCCGAGCTGGACACCCTGAGCGCCAAGCTCCACCTGCCCCAGAACGTGAAGGAGCAGGCCGCACTCACGTACAGGAAGGCGCTGAAGCAGGACATGATCAGGGGCAGGAGCATAGACGCCTTCGTGGCCGCGTCAATATACGTGGCGTGCAGACAGCTCAACCTGCCGAGGCCCCTGAAGGAGATAGGCAGGGCCTCCAGCAGGGACCACGACGAGATCGCCAGAACCTACAGGCTGCTGGTGCGGGAGATGGGGATCAGGATGCCCATAGATGACCCGCTGAAATTCATACCCAACATAGCCCACAAGCTGAGGGTTAAAGGCGAGACCGAGTTCAAGGCCGTCCAGATACTCAGGAAAGCGAAGAGGCTGCAGGGGCTCTCGGGTAAGGACCCGAGGGGCATGGCTGCGGCCGCCCTCTACAAGGCATGCATCGAGACCAAGGACAAGAGGGTGCAGAAGGAGGTGGCCGAGGCCGCTGGCACAACCGAGGTCACCCTCAGGAACAGGCTGAGGGGCTTGGAGGCGCTGTTCCTGCAGGCGCCCATCATGCAGGACGACTAGCGGCCTCAAGCATCTTCTCGTAGAGGCCCCTGTACTCCGCGGGGACCTCGACCACCAAGAACTGGTCCAGGCCGCGGGCCCCGGCCTCCCCGTACTCCAGGGCCTGTAGAACCATCTCCAGCTTGTCGGCCGCGTGGACGAGGGCGGCTTCCTCCGTCGTCCCGGCCGCGTACTCGTCCATGGCGTCAACGTAGAGCCGCCTCTGTTCAAGGGGGAGGCCCTTAACTAGGCTTCTGAAGGCGCGGGACTCCGCGGCCTCGTGGTCGCCTGTCTTCTGCCTCGGCGTCAGGTCGCCTGTGACTGCCTCCGCCAAGTCGTGGAGGAGGGCCACCCTCAGGGCTTTGAGGGTGTCCGCTCCGGCTTGGTCCGAGAGGAGCATGGAGAGAAGGGCCACCCTGTAGCTGTGGTCTGCCACGGACTCGGGGTTCTCGATGCCGGCCTCAACCCAGCCTGTCCTGGGCAGGCGCTTCAGCTTGCCGGCCTCCCTGAGTAGACGGATGACTTTTTCTGGTTCCACGGTTCAAAGAGGTGGGCGACGCTTAAAACAGGTGCCCCGAAGAATTAGGAGGTTAGGTTATGTCGCAGACCTGCCTTATGGCTGCGAGCATCTTGTCGTTGTTGGGTGGGCAGCCCTCCACGTAGCAGCCCTGGCCGGCGTACTTCTTGAGGCATGTGCCCATGATGAGGGGCGTGTTGGGGAGGTCTTTAGGTACCTTGGCGTTGCTTCCTACGACTATGAAGAGGTCCCTGATCTCGCCCATCTTCTTCATCTGCTCCAGGTCGTAGACGACGCTGTGGATGGTGCCCCTGCAGGCGCTGCAGGCTCCCTCGCTGATGACGGTTATGCCTTCCGCGAAATTCATGTCCGTGGGCGGCCTCTCGAACCTGTGCGTGTAGCTGGATAGGGGCTCGCCAACGACCTTCGGCTCCACGGTGGGGTCGAATAGGCCGTGCTCCGCCGCTTGTACAAGGTAGTCCAGATCCTCTATCTGGAAGCCCATCATCCTAGACGCGACCCTGTCGAGGGCCCACACGTCCTTGCTGGCCATCACGGTATCGAGCTGCACTTTGGGGCCGAAGCTGGGGCCCAGGCCCTCCATGGCGACTATGGCGTCCAGCACCGTCAGGTCCAGGGGCACAACCTTGCTGAGGTCTATGATGCCCTTGACGACGCCGACCCTGTGGAACTCACGCTTCATGGGTTTCGGAATGACGCCCTTCAAGTTCTTGACGCCCAGGGTGACAAGGAGCTGGTCATGGGTCTTCATGACGGGGAGGTTGATCCTGACGTCGGCGTCCATGAAGCTCTTTGAGACCTTGATCTTGTCCACGATCAATGGGTTCGGCACCTTGAGCTCCACGAGCCTGTCCTTGTCCACGTCCACCACCTCGGCGCCGGCCTTCTCGGCCATCGCCTTGACGCCGCTCAACTCCAAGGCCTTGTCCGTCTCGGTGAAGTAGCCAGCGCCCTCCACGACAAGGACCTTGCTGGCCTCCGCCTCCTTGCAGAGCCTGATCATGACCTCTACGACGCGCTTGTCTGTGACGACGCCCGGCCCTGTGACTCGGCCTGTGACCACGTTGGGCTTCAGTGCCACGGTCTGCTCGGGTTTTACTATGCTCTTGATTCCGCCCACCAGGTCCACGGCTTTCTTTACCATGTTGTGGACGTCCTTGTCGGTGGGTTTTCTCGGGTTCTTTACTATGGATACCTGAACCATGCTGTTTAGGTAGGTTGTGTCGGACATATAATAAGGGGACGGCCAATTTTTTGATTAAATTCATTCATCAGATAAAAGTAAGTGTAATGGTGACAGTTATGTAAAAGATTAACTATTTTATAACTAAGGGATTAAGAAAAGCGATTTTTTTTCACTTTGGGGGCGATGACCAACATGATAAGCGGCGGATGCACATACTTTAACGGTGCACGATGCGGGGCGAGGTGCGTTTCATAGGGAGGGTGACAAGGGCGGGGGAGGACCTGTCCACCATAGAGGTGCTGCCAGAGTACTGTGACGGCCTGTACCGGCTTGGCGAGCACAGGCGACTGGTGATCCTGTACTGGTTCCACGAGAGGGATGACGAGAGGCACAGGGGCACCCTGCAGGTGGTTCCCCGCCGCCACGGGGAGACCGAGCTGCGGGGCGTCTTCGCGTCCCACAGCCCTTCGAGGCCCAACCCCATAGGCTTGACGGAGGTGGAGCTTCTGCGGGTGGAGGGCTGCACCCTGACTGTGCGGGGCCTTGACGCCTTCGTGGACTCGCCGATAGTGGACATCAAGCCCGTGTCCATGGACGAGGACAGTTAGCGTCAAGTGGGCCATCGGTTTTTATCCCTTGGCTCCCCAGGGTCACTTGAATTGATAGAAGAGAAGCCTAACCATGGCGTCATGGAGGCCCTGCTGGGGCCCGTGGACTGTCTGCTCGCTGGTGAGTGGGGATTCACCAGAGTGAAGGACATACCCCTGACGGGGGAGTGGTCTAGGGTCATCAACGAGGCGCCCATAGCCGTCCACGTGTGCCTCAACCACGAGTGCGCCGTCAAACTCAAGAGGTCACTGTGGGATATATCTCCCTTAAGCCCGGAGATCGTCCGGGAGGGCCGCGTGGACGTAGCCCGGGTCGGGCGTGAGCTCGTGGACGTGGCGGGGGAGGCCGCCTTCGCCGCCATTGCGGGGGGCCTCGGCCTGAAGCTCAACGAGTACCTGAGCCTCCTGGGCAGTGTGGCCCTCTACGTGGCGGCCAACGCCACAATCGTGGCCACCCAGCTGGAGCTCTTCGAGAAGGGTAACGGCGTCTGCCTGCACAAGGGGCCTCTGCCGTGGCCCTTCCCGGTGAAGGTTGGGCCCCTGCTGCTGGACATCCCAGTGATCGTGAGCCCCCGAGTGGCGTCGGGTTAAAGTTTTTAGCGACCCTCGGCTGTTGGTTCAATCATGGAGCTGCCAGAGATCGTGATCCTAAGCCGGCAGATGGACGAGGCCTTGAGGGATAAGACCGTTGCCCGGCTTGAGGTGGCGAACCCCAAGTGCCTGAACATGCCTCTGGACGAGTTCAGGTCGGCCCTCGTTGGGAGGACAGTCGAAGCCGTGGAGCCCAGGGGCAAGTGGGTGTTCATCAGCCTGGACGGAGGCTTGACGCTACTCTACAACACGGGTATGGGCGCCGACACCCTCTACTTTAAGAGCGAGGCTGAGGCGCCGGAGAAGTACCACCAGAAGGTCGTCTTCAGCGACGGCTCAGGATTCACCGTCAGGGTCTACTGGTTCAGCTACCTCCACCTGGTGCACAAGGACCGGCTGGGCGAGCACAGGTTGACAGCGGGCATAGGCCCGAGCCCCCTGGACCCCGCGTTCACCCTCAGCCGCTTCAGGGAGCTGCTGGACGGGAAACGGAGGGCCGTCAAGGGCCTCCTCACCGACCAGCGGGTCTTGGCGGGCATCGGCAACGTGTACATCCACGACCCCCTGTTCCTGGCCGGCGTCCACCCCCTTAGGAAGGCCAACACTCTGACAGACGCCGAGACGGGGAAGCTGTACGACTCCATCAGGATGGTCCTGAATGAGAGCCTCGAGGCGGGGGGCCTGGCCTACGAGAGAAACTTCTACGGGGAGATGGGCGGCTACGGCAAGGGCAGCTACAGGGTGGCCTATAAAGAGGGGGAGCCTTGCCCAGTGTGCGGCACGGCGATCGAGAAGATCAGGATGGGCTCCACCAGCAGCTACGTCTGCCCCAGGTGCCAGCCCCTGCCGCGAGAAGAAACCTTCCCATAAATTTCTTCTTAAATACGGTTATAAACGGCTGAAACCCTGTTCAGGAGACGGCAAGATGGCTAAAACCAGGGAAGACGTGGTCGAGGAAGCGGTGATCCAAGCCATAGGCCACTATGAGAGGCGCAACATAATCAAGATCATCGGGGCGGCACCCGGCGGGGTCACCTACACCGAGATTCTCGGGGAGACAGGGCTGAACACGGGGCACCTGAACTACCACCTGCGGGGGCTTGAGGGCATGGTCGAGCGGGACGAGGCCCGCCTGTACCGCCTCACGCCCCTCGGGTTGAAGGCGCTGAGGCTGCTGGCCGCCATCGGCGAGGACATCGGAAACGGGGACATGCCGTACATCGACACGGCGTTGACCGCGCAGACCAGCCTTCTCCATCCTCTGGTCAGGGGCTTCATGAACGCCATGATTCTAGTCTGCTCGCTTGGGGTGCTGGGGGGCTTATGGTTGCTGGGGAACGGGTACCTGTACGGGGCGACGAACAAGATGACCTGGGGGACGGCAATAGCCCTAATATGCGGCGTGATCCTGTACTCGCTGCTGAGGAACTACAAGACGGCTCCAGAGTATTTCAGAAGGTGGGAGAAAAGGATACTAAAATAACGTTCCATCATTTCATGATATTAAGCCCCTGAAGAGAATTTCGGTGAAAATAACGTAGTAAAGGATTTTTTACTAAAAAACTGCCCACTGACCCCTTTATATTCGCGCCAAAGGGGCTTATACTCGGTAAAAAATGATGGAAAAAGAGAAAACCGAGACCGTGAACCTGGAGGAGGAGGTCTTCAAGGCCCTCGACCACCAGATGCGCAGAGACATTCTACGCTACGTGGGCGAAGCCAAGTCCGTGAGCTTCACGGAGATAATGAACAGCGTCAAGGTGCCCGACAGCCCGACCCTCTCGTACCACCTCAAGACCCTGAGCCCATTCGTCGAGCAGAGGGAGGGCAAGTACGGGTTGACGGTGATGGGACGGGACGCCTACAACCTGCTGCTTAAGACTTCGAGCTACAGCCGCCTGGCGCTGTTCTGAAGGAATAAGAGGAACGCCACCATAGGCACGGGCCTCCTGTGGCTAATTGCCATTATCGCGGCGGTCTACATGGGCCTCGACATGACATACACGGTCGCGATTCTGCCCACCCTGGCAGCCATAGCGATGTCCACGGTCTATCAGCTGTTCGAATGAAGACGATCGGCTAACACACATAGAATTTACCGTAAGTAATCACTGGTGACAGCTAAAATTGTTATTCCGGGTGACAAGGTGTTTGCGTGATGTTGAAAAGGAGGAAAACCCGCAGGTCCTTGTGCCATGGTTTGTCTTATTCTTTGAGGGGCTCGTCCCACACGAACCGGCGGGTGGGTGCATTGAGCCCGTAGAGTATGACGAACTTCTCGCGGCCGTTGTTCACGATGCTGTGCTTGGCTGAGGGGGGGATGTATATGGCAGTACCGGGTGTGGCGTCCACCTCCAGGTCCTCCACCGTCACCTTGGCCCTCCCGCTGAGCACGTAGTAGAACTCGGCGTCCCCCACGTGGTGGTGTAGGCCGAGTACGCGGCCCGGCGGCAGCTCGCCGAGGCCAACGCAGAGCTCCTTTGACCCTGTCTCCTCCCAAAGGAGGCGCTTGAAGTTGAGCCAGTCCCTGGGGTCGTCGTTCCTCCTCCATGGGACATCCTCGAGTCGAATGACTTTACCCTTAGCAGGCATAACGTTCACTCGTCTTTGGTTGTCCGCAGCCTGATTTAAGACTTAGCGTTCGGGTGCTCTGACCTGATATGTGGGCTCGTGAACCGGTTAACGCAGAGGAGGACAGGGCGCGGTCCTTTCTCAGGTTCCTCACGCATAGTTTTCAGCCCAGGAGACTGACCAGGACTACGCCGAGCACGATGAGGACGCACCCGGCAACCACGCGCCTCGTCAGGGTCTCCGTATCCCTCAGCATCAGGCGCGCCAGGAGCACGCTGAACAGGGGGTAACTGTACACTATTGAGGTCATCACGGAGACCCTGCCCGCGGCTATTGACATGGTGAGGGCGATCCACGCCACGGCGTTCACTGCGCCTGAGCCGGCGAGCCACCAGAAGTTACCCCTGTTGACGTTCAGCCCCCTGAAGCCCCCCTTGGCGACCATGTAGACCATGAAGGCTGCGAACCCGAACAAGGTGCTGGACTGGGCCCCAAGCACGGCGTAGGGGGAGATATCTGTACCCAGCTTCCTGAATATGTTCGAGGCCGCGAACATCAGTGAGGCCCCTGCCGCCAGATGGATGCTGTTCGCCTTCAGGCTCAGCCGTCCACCCCTCATGTTCATCAAGGCGATGCCCGCAACCACCAGCGCGGACCCGGCTACGACAGGAAAAAGCAAGGGTTCGCCCAGGAATAGGATGGCGAAGAGGGTGACGAGCAGCGGGCTCGTTCCAACGATGGCGCTGCTCACGGCTACGCCCATCAGCTTGTATGACTGAAGCGTAAGAAGTCGTCCGACGAAGGAAGCGCAGACGCCGGACAGCGCGAACCACATGAGCGCTCTCATGTCAAGCGGCGGCATGTCAGAGATCAGCAGAGCCGTGAGCACGGCCGTCTGAACGCCCGTCAGTACCAGGTTCGCTGAGTCGGCGTTGCTGTCCCTCATGCCCTTCGTTGCCAGGACGGTGCTGAGCGCAGTGCAGAACGAGGCTACCAAGGCGAGGGACTCGGCGTTCATAGGTGTGACCTGCGAGATTGTTAGATCGTGCGTCGCAGTAAAGCAGTATTAATAAATTGGGGTGCTGGGGGAATCCAACCAGGCTCACATATTTTTCTCCAATCCGACCTGATTCATGGCCTCGATCGGTCCCTTGAACCCCTCCTGCCACGCATATATATTCCGCGGCCCAGACCTCTACATGGCCTTGTTCAGCTTCATGCTCGCGCCCCTCGAGGGTTACTCTGACGGCGTCCTCCGCACTCTCTGCAACAACCACGGAGCCGACCTGACCTTCACAGAGATGGCTCATGTGGAAAGCTTCCTCAGGGGCAACAAGCCGGCGCTAGCCAAAATAGAGGCCCCCGACTCGACGCCTGTCCAGGTACAGCTCCTGACGGGGAGGGAGGATCAGCTGGAGAGGTTCATCGAAGGCTTCAAGCCCTTCCAGGGGTTCAAGGGGTTCAACCTCAATCTGAGCTGCCCCAGCATGGACGTCATAAGGCATGGTAAGGGGGCAGCCATGGTCAAGCGGGCCGCGAAGACCCAGAGGCTCGTTTCCATCATCCAAAGATACGGCTACACCGCCTCGGTGAAGCTACGACTCGGCACGAACGAGTTTGAGAGGATGAACAAGGTCTACCTGAACTGCGTCGGGGGCGTCGAAGCCGACTTCTTCATCGTCCACGCGAAGACTGCCGCCCAAGAATCCGGTGAGCTCGAGGACTACTCGGTCTTCCCGGAGTGCGTTGAGGCTGCGGGTGGGAGGCCGGTCATCGCAAACGGGGGCGTCGACTCCGCCGAGAAGGTGAGGGCGCTCAGAGGGATGAGCGTCGGCGGCGTGATGATCGGGAGAGCCGCCATGAGTAACCCCGCAATCTTCGACGCGTTGAAGAACGAACTCGGGTTCAACGAGCCAAGGAGGGCTGTGCCGGACATAGATGAGCTGAAGAGGGAGTACGTTTTCCTGCACACGCGCCTCAGCGGTCAGGAAAGGTACAAGGAGAACTTTCTTAGGGTCGTTGGGAAAAAAATTGGTAGTGAAATCTATTAGCCAATCTCGGCGGTTCTTGGGTCTCAGATGCTGACGAGACGGTCTTTAATGTCGTGAAGCAACTTGGGGGTGAGCACTTTCCTCGAGGCTGATCTGGACGCAGAAAAGGGAACTAATCCCTATGCTCATCGCCTACAACGGCTATGGGTCATCAAACTCAATGTGAGGGTTTCCGCAGACCCTCTATGTTATATGATTAAATATTAATTGGAGAAGACCTGAAATATTTATTTGTTCATTCTTGTTCTAGAAGTGGGTTCTGAATAGCTTTGGAATTAATCAGAGTTGTGGGGGCCATAGCGTTCATCTTCATAGGGCTAATCGCGATGTACGTGATTAACCGTCTTCTTGCGAAGCTCGCAGTGAACACTAAAACGAAGATCGATGATAGGATATTGAAGGCGACGAGGAGTCTCGATTTCATTGTTATACTACTGACTAGTGCTTATATCGTTCTACCTTCCCTTGAAATTCCATACTCAAGTGAAATTAGCATAAATTTGTACTTTATTTTACTTGCCTTTGTTGTACTGATTTTGGCCAGGGTGCTTGCCATACTACTTGATGAAGCCCTTGAGAAGATTGGCGTTCCTACGAAGAAGAGAGTCATCACGGTCAGCGCGGTCAAGATATCGATCTTGGCGCTGGGCTTCATAGGTATCGTATCTCATTTTCTGAATGTCATAGTGCCCTTCGCCGTCTCCCTGGGCATAATCGGGTTCGCCCTCACCTTTTCACTGCAGTATCCCCTGTCCAACTTCATCGGATGGTTCTACATCATGACATCCAGAATCTTCAACATGGGCGACTTGGTCAGGCTCGGCGAACACAAGGGGTCTGTCCTTTCAATAGGGTATCTCACGACGAAGATCGTCGACATGGATGATTATGGAAATCCGTCGGGGAGGATCTTGACGATTCCGAACTCGACGGTGCTGAACTCAAATATCTCAAACTGGGTTAATCCACCCTCCTTCTGGGATGGGGTGTCCTTCACCCTCGCATACGAGAGCGACCTCAAGTATGTCAGAGAGATCATGATAAAAATAGTCAAGGACGTACTCGAGAACCAGAAGCTGGGTTCTGCTGTAGATGGCTACATGCATCTGTACGAGCAGATTGGCCACAGCGGAGTGAGTTGTGAGCCAAGTGTCGTATTTGACACGGTTGAAGGCGGGTGGGTGAGAGCCAGACTCCTTTACCTCACATCACTCAGTACCCGCCTCACGATCAAAACCCTCATTACAGAAAAAATTCTCGAGGTCTTCAACGCAAATCCCGACCTAGTAAAATTCCCAATAGGCAGAGCTAGATGATCGAGGGTCGAATCGAGCTGAGTTCATCGACTAAAACGTGGGGGAGGTCGGACACCACGATCCTCAACACCCCCTCAGTCATATCCAAGACCCTTTCGATGAACCTAGGAGCGTTCCTTCGTCGTCGGGAGAAATGCTGGAAGCGTAAACTACTAGCTCTCCGCGGCTACACGTGTCCTTGTCTTCCCTCTGCCTCTTTCAGCTTCTTTGCGGCCCTCTTTCTGACCTCTGAAGCCACGAACGCCTCCCTCGCGGGGTTGCTGATCCTCAGGAGTAGCTCAACCTTCACAGACCTCTCATCCATGTGGGTGACGCGAACCTCCGGCTTGGAGTCAGGCATCAGCGCCTCACCCATCTCGGCCCCGACGTCCAGCATGATCCTCTCGACGTCGGACAGGTCCAGGCTCCTGTCAAGGGTCAGAGGCACCGAGACGCGGATGCCTCCCTGGACGGTTCTGTTGACGAGGTTGCTCCTGACGATCTTCGAGTTGGGTATGTAGACCATCTCGTTGTCCCTGGTCAGCAGTATCGTGCTCATCCAGTTGATGTTCACAACTCTACCGAAGTGCTCATCAACCTCTATCCAGTCGCCTATCTTGAACAGGTCGTACGTCGTCATTAGATCGTATGAAGCCATGTTGGGGAGGATGTCCCTGTAAGCCGCTATCGCCACCAGGCCCACCATCGCTATTATCATCAGAAGCAGCGCGACGTCGAGTCCAAGCTGGTCCAGTATGGCGATGATCCCGATCAACCATATCATGAACGATACGATCCGCCTCACCTGGAGGGCCATCTTGGGGCTCACCAGCCCCAGTGCCCTGGAGATTATGCTTCCTATGATCTTCGTCGTGAGCCACGTGGCGGCCACGATGGCGGCGACGATTGCCAGTCTCTGGAGGTGCCAGACGATGGCGTCCAGGTTTAGCTGAGCGACAAAGCTTCGAGCGTAAACACTCATGGTCATCCACGCCTAGGTTAACTCGATCTCCCTGAGCCTGTTTGATGTTCTCTCCACGCACTCGGTTGAGCCTAGGACCAGCACCTTGTCGTTCCCCATGAACACGAGGGACCCGGATGGCTGCATGTGCTTGTCCTCACGGATCACAGTCACAACCCTGCACTCCTCGCCCAGCGCCAGCTGCTCCAGGGTCTTCCCGATCACGCTCCCGTTTATGGGCACGGTCACCATAACAGCCTTGAAATCCGCGGACTGGTACTGGCACAGGGTGACCGTCGTCATGCCCTCCAGAGCGTTCAGGAAGAGTCGGCGCGTCTCCTGGGATGGACATATCGCCGCGTCGGCTCCCATCCTCCTCATCTCGGGGACGCTCTCGGGTTGACGCGCCCTGGCGATCACGAATGGGATGCCGTACTGCTCCTTGGCGATCTTGATCGCCCCCATGTTCACAGCGTCATCGTTAGTCAAGGCCATCAGCGCGTCCATATTCTCGGCTTCGACGGTCTTCCATGCCTCCGGGTCTGAACCGCTGCCGTGGAAGATGGCCGCATCCGCCTTCTCAGATACCTGCTTGCACCGCGCCTCGTCGAGCTCTATGACCGTTATCCTGTGCTCTTTACCGGAAAGGTACTGTACTATGGGCAGACCAACATCCCCGGCTCCAATAATGAGAATCCTCAACACACATCCTCCGTTAACGTCTCTCTTCGGAGTGCTGCCTGGCGGTCATCCTCCGGGGTTATAACTTCATAAGTTGTCCCCATAGTCACGCCGCCGCTCCTTTACTCCTCTGCGTCCAAAAGAATAAGATTAGCCCTACGACGCCCAGGACGCCCCCGAGAATCATGGACTCGACGTTTAGGGTGGCTATCATGAAGACCAGAGCCAGTATGGCCATGATGGGCGTGTAGGGGTACAGGGGAACCCTGAATGGGCGGTACAACTGCGGCTCCGCCCTACGTAGCCGCATCAACGCGAGGCACACCATCACCGCTGTCACCGAGTAGCCCAGGGTTATCGCGTAGACTATTAGATCCACTGAGCGCGTGAGCACGAACGCAATGGCCAGAAGAGTGGTAAGCGCCAGGGCCGTGTACGGGGACCTGTACCTGGGATGGACCTTGTCGAAGAGTGGCGGCAGGAGCTTGCTCCTGCTCAGGGCGTAGGCTATGCGCGTCCCCCCCGCGATGCTGCCATTGATCGTCGTCAGAACCGCCACGATGCTTCCCACAGACACGATGACACCGCCTATGGGCCCCATGAAGTAGCTGGCGGCGTCCTGCAGCGGAGTGTCCGAGTTGAGGTAGACCTCAGGTGGCGCCGCCAACACCGTGGTTAATGCTGTACCTGTGAAGAGGATGGTGATAACCGCCAGGGTCAGTAGGAGGGCCTTTGGGATAGTCTTGCCCGCGGTTTTTACCTCCTCCGAGAGCTGAGTTATGGCTTCATATCCGGCGTAGGTGGGGAAAATGAAGCTGACCATGTAGAATGTCGGGAGTATGCCATTGGGGAAGAAGGGTCTGAACCTGCCCACCTCAAGGGTGAACGAGGACCCCGCCATGTAGAGGCTCAGCGTGAATATGAGGATCGTTGTGAGGACGAACTGGGTAAACCCCATGGTTTTTGCGCCCCTGAAGTTGATCGCGGCGATCACGATGATTGTGATGACGGCCAGCGTGAAGGGTTCAACCCACCTGAGAAAGTACTGGACGGAGAGGGCGAAAACCAGTGAGCCTATGCTCGCATCCGTGATGCTCCCTATCCAGTCAAACCAGCCAGCTACGAATGTGATTATACCCTCGCCGTACGCCCGCCTGACGAAGCTTATGGCTCCGCCCGCGCCCCCAGGCACGGAAGCCCCGAGCTCAGCGTAGTTCAGCCCTATGAGCAGCGCGAAGAAGGCTCCTATCAGGAACGTCACCACGATACTAGGGCCGGCGGCCGCTATGGCTCTCCCCATGATGGCGAACATTACCCCACCCATAGCGGTCCCGATGCCGATGAAGGTCGTCTGGGTGAGGCTCAGCGTCCTCATCAACGGAATATCTATGTTTGGCTCTACTTCGACAGGGCTTCTTCCATTTCCCAGGTTCTTTTCCAAACTTCCTCGCCATAAGATTTTGATATTCGCAGCATGGAAAGTTGAGGGGAGTCCTCTGTGTAGAGGGTTGTAAGCTATATAAGGGTGTCTTAGAGGTTTTTCTTTTAACTAAATTTTAAATAAGTCTGATTTTTCGACTCTACACGTAGATAGGTTTAGGTTTTTACCTTCCGCGGTAGGTCTATCCTGCGATTTTATAGTATAATGAAAAAGATAAACATTAAAATTTGATAATATTAACTAAATTTTAGGATTCTAGTAGTTAAAATAGATTTCACGGAGCGGTTTAAAAAATACCGTGTATTGAATACCCCCATAGGTGGTCTACAATTTTCTTTCATCTCTTCTACAAGACCAAAATTAATTTATTCGTATCAATATATGGTTCCAAACATGACCATTTTTTAACGAGTGGGCACTCGTCAACACCGAAAAATATATTTGATTTAACTAAAACCATGTATAAATTACTCGTATCTAGGGAGCTATCCCTTTAATTCAGCGCCAGAGGTCAACTAGCTTTATAGAACCAGACCCACCCAAGTAGATGCATGAGCGTAGAAGTCACCCCTCTGAAGGGCATACCCATGGTGAGGGAGGGAGACGACATAGCAGCCCTCATCGTCGAGGCAGCCAACAGGCAGGGCCTCAGATGGGTGGACAAGGACGTCGTTGTGGTGACGCAAAAGATAGTGTCCAAGGCCGAGGGAAGGATCGTGCGGCTGGACGACGTGGAGCCCAGCGCCTTCGCCCACCATGTCGCTGTATCCATGGAGAAGGACCCAAGGGTCGCCGAGTTAGTGCTCAGAGAGACTGCCAGAATCATCAGGATGAAGGGTCGAGCGCTCATAGTGGAGACGCGTCACGGCCATGTCTGCGCCAACGCCGGGATTGACCAGAGTAACGTAAGGGAGGGCTACGTCACGCTGCTCCCCGTGGACCCAGACAAGTCCGCCGAGGGGATCAGGAAGCACCTGGAGGTGCTCACCGGGAAACGCCTAGCCGTAATAATAACCGACACCTGGGGCAGGGCCTGGAGGATGGGGCAGGTGGACTTCGCCATAGGCGTCTCCGGGATGAACCCATTCAGGGACTATAGGGGGGAGACGGACATGACGGGCCACACCCTGGTGGTCACCAACATAGCTGTTGCGGACGAGTTGGCCGCCGCAGCAGAGCTTGTGAAGGGCAAGGCGGAGGGCGTGCCTGTGGTCATAATCAGAGGCTACGACTACCCGGAGGGGGACGGCGGGGCTGCGAGCCTCGTGAGGCCACTTGAGGAGGACCTGTTCAGGTAGCCTTCTTTTAAACCGCCAGAACCCAACGATCCTTATGGCTACACGACCTGCCGGCGCGTTCAGGGCGCTGCTGTCCACGGGGCTTCTGCTCGTCTACGTGTCCCTCATAGCCTACAGGCCGCTGGTGTGGAGGGGCTCATGGTCCTTCGACGCCTATGATATGTTCCACTGGGCGGGGGTCGTCGGGGCGGCTCTGTTCGTGGTGTCCACATCCATGGGGCTTGACGCTCTCAGGGTCCGCCTCTCAACGGGGTGGGCTGGGGTTCACTGCCCTCTGGGCGTCCTTGCCTTCGTGTTCGCAGCCGTCCACGCGCGCACCAAGGCGGCGGTGTTCCTCCCCGTCCACACTCAAGCCTGTTCATACTCGCCCTCATGGGGCTCCTAGCTGTGAGCGGGGTCGGCCTGCGACTCGTCAGGGACCCGCGGTACGCTAGGTGGGGGGGCTGTTCCACGATCCTGTCTCGGCGGCCCTGAAGATCGCCCTCCTCCACCACATACTGGTGAAGCTGGCGGTGATATGACGTGAAACGGCTGGTCCTACTGTCCCTGGCACTGCTGGCCGCCGCTTTGAACGTGGGCCCCGCCTACGCCCAAAACGAGCCCATCCTCCGTATATACGGCCTCGTGGACAGGCCCCTCAACGTAACCTACGGCGAGTTCCTGGGGCTCCCCCTGGTGAGCGTCGAGGTCTCATATATCTGCGTCGGGGCACCCCCCGACAACCCGGGCGTCAAACATCAAGCCCACGTGATAAAGCGGGCTCCCAATCACGTAAACAGTAAATAGCCTCCCCGCCATCATAATGGCATGGTTCTGAGGCCAGACAAGTACATCCAGCTCCCCGGCCACCAGACGGGGGGGTACGACCACGCGGACGTGTACCACGAGAACGGCTGGGTCTACGTCGCCCACCCCGCGACGGGCGCCGTGGAGGTCATCGACGGGGCCAGGGGCCGCCACGTCAAGACCATCCACGGATGCTCGGAGGCCAGCGGCGTCGTCTGCGCCCAGAGGGAGGGCCTGGTCTTCGCAGCCAGCCGCGGCACAGGCAAGGTGCTCGTCATCAGCGCAGCCAAGGGGACAGTCACCAACAGGATACAGGCGGGCTCCAAGCCCAACGGGCTAGCCTGGGACAGCGACCACTACGTGCTCTTGGCTGTGGACGTGGGAGACCAGTGCGCTCGCCTCTTGGACGCGGACAGGGGCCGGGTCCTCTTCACGGCGAGGATGCCCGGGCGGCCTAGGTGGTGCAAGTACTCCACCTGGAACGGCAAGTTCATAATAAACATCCGCGACCCGCCTGGCATCGTGGCCCTGGACCCCCGTACGGGGGAGGTGGACCCGCTGCGGCCTGTGAGCGAGGCCTGGCCCCACGGCCTGGAGATCGATGGGCGCGCCAACCGCGCCTACGTGGGCTGCGACTCGGGCTCCCTGGTAGTCTACGACCTGGACTCCCTCACCGAGAAGGGCATCGTGAAGATACCGCAGAACAGCGATGTCCTCTGGCTGAACCCTGACCTGGGCCACCTGTACTGCGCCGTGGCGAAGCCCGGCCTCATAACCGTGGTGGACACCGGGAGCCTGAGGATCGTCGAGGAGGTGAGGACCGAGGAGGGAGCCGGGAGCTTGGCCTACGACCCGACCCGCGGCAGGCTCTACAGCTTCCACCCCAAGGCGTGCCGCGCCGTAGTCTATGTTGAGGCCTAGCACACGCACACTGTATCTTTAGGATTAAATTTTTTTAACAAGCTTGCACAAATTTACCTTGGACGAGACGGGCCAGACGGGAGTATTAATGAGTAAAAACAGCTTAACATATCAGATCTGTAGAACCGCTAGCGAATTAAATTCCGCGGAGGATGGCTACAAAGCGGTCGTGGAGGGCCTAGGAAAAAACATCACCAGTAAAACTGGTGATGTTGAGCTTGTGAAAACGGTTCAGGTGTATCTAAGGGACAGGGATAGCAGGGTTTTGGGCGGGGTGGTTGGCCATCTTTTCGGCGGTTGGCTGAACGTCAGTCTCCTGTGGGTCGATGAGGAGCATAGGAACAGGGGTAATGGTACAAGGTTACTCAGGATAATCGAGAGCGAAGCTATCAAGTTGGGGTGCAGATACGCTCATTTGGACACATATAGTTTTGAGGCTAGGCCATTCTACGAAAAGCATGGTTATTCGTTGTTTGCGACGCTTGATGATTATCCAATTGGGTTCAGCAAGTATTTCCTCAAGAAGAAACTAGTTTGACTGGGTGTACACGCGCCTAATGATTATTGTGGAGACGAAAATAATGCACACTAGGAGTAACAGGTAGATGTAGAATGTGCTCTTGGGCGACTCCGGCTCCTCCTCGGAAGTAGTCAATCGAACGATGGTTCCACCATAGCCCACGGCCCACCCGGAACCCTCATCAACCATAAATAGAGAGAGGAGCCGCTCGGTCGTCGGGTGCGCCCACACGCTCCAACCGGTCCCATCCCACCGAAGTATTGTCCCCGCGTTGGTAACCGCGTACCCCTCCTCATCGCTGACGACGGACACAGAGGTCAGGTACTCCTCGGTCGGGCTCTTAACCACGCTCCAATCCACACCACTCCACCGAATTATCGCACCCAATCCCACAGCCCACCCGTCGTCGGCGTCTACCATGGTCACAGAGGCGAGTTCCTTCTGGGTCGGGCGCGGCCAAGTAATCCACTCCTCTCCATTCCACCGAATTACCACGCCCCAGCCCACCGCCCAGCCATCATCGGCGCTCACCATGGACACGGACCAGAGGCTCTGACCCGTCGGGCCGTCCACTTCACTCCACCCCGTACCATTCCAACGGATCAATGTCCCCACGTTCCCCACAGCCCAGCCGTCGTCGGCGCCGATCATTGAAACCGAGTTAAGTTGGGTCATGGTCGGACTCGCCCAATTGATCCACTCAGCGCCGTTCCACCTGATTATTGTCCCCCCGTCACCCACAGCCCACCCATCATCAGCGTCAACCATGGACACAGACAGGAGCCGTCTGTCCGTCGGGCTATCCACTGTAACCCATTTCGCTCCGTTCCACCTGATTATCGTCCCGGCGTTACCCACTGTCCACCCATCGTTTGCGCCGATCATTCGAACGCAGTAGAGGTTGCTCGCCACGGGGCTATCCCATATCACAGCCGCTGTGTCCTCTGAACCGGAACATGGGAGCTTGGTTAGAGAAGGAATTCCAAGTATCTGCGGTATAAATAAGAGAAATAATAATGCAGCCATGGAGATCTTTTTCATTTATAGGCGAGTGAAAAACTGCTCAACACATGATATAATTTTTACTCAAGTCGGATACTAACTAGCTCACATTGATTTTCCGATTATATCCTAACTATCCAACATCGACGTTTAGTTCGATGCATCGATATTGAAATGCTATTAAATATTCACCCCACGCATGAAATTATTAATGGTAAATATTTGGGTCATAGTGCTGACCATACTATTAGCGGGCAGCATCAAGGCAACTGATACGGGTCCAACTCTGATGCCGAGAACCGGAGAGGGGATGGTATACGATTCCTTAAACGACAGGGTCGTCATATATGGTGGCTACCTCGCAAACAATCCGTTTGAGTTTCTGAACGGGACTTGGACTTACAGCTTCGGAGAGAACCTATGGACCAGGATAAACGTGGCCGTGGACCCGGGTCCACGTGGGGCCCCGGCCATGGCATACAGCCCTGACCATAAGATGATCCTCTTGTTCGGTGGAATGAACGCGCAAGGAAGACTCGACGACACTTGGGCGTTCGACTGCGGGGCAGAGAGATGGACAAAACTTGAACCAGGTAACAGGCCGGAGGGACGCGGCGACTCGGCCATGGTCTACGACGCCACCAACAAGAAGTTCATCCTCTACGGTGGCTGGGGCGATCGATCCGGGCTCCAGAGCGACACATGGGTCTACGACCCAGACGAAGAGGACTGGGCTGAGGTGAAGACGGAGACAAGCCCGGGTAGAATGTACGGCCAATCCATGGTCTGGGACCAGGGACCTAAGAGAGCCATCCTCTACGGGGGCCATCTGAACAGCCCCGTATCCCATGTCTACGTGGAGAATCCCTGGTTCTTCTACCCAGAGAACGGGACATGGGTTGAACACGTCTTGGAATCGAGGCCCCCGGGGAGGTATTGGGGGGCCATGGGATACGATTTCGAGGAGATGAAGCTCGCATACTTCGGCGGGGGTTGGGGTGAGGGACCCAGTAATGAAACCTATGTTCTGGATCTAAGAGGGGATAGGTGGAGCAAGTTAGAGACTGAGGACTCGCCAAGTAGCAGGGTCATCTCCAGGATGGTCTTTGTCCCCGAGAACGGCTTCCTTCTCTTTGGAGGAGCCACGCCCAGCCGTGACCATTTCAACGATACTTGGGTTCTAAGCCCCGATGCAAAGACCTGGATTAAACTCCACCCCACGACAGCAAATAAAAATCTCATTCCACCCTCAAGCACTCAGGGCATACCAGGGTTTCCATTGACCTCGATACTAGCAGGTCTAGCACTCCTAATCATAATGAGAAGATATAGCATGCGCGGCTCCACCTTCAGGATATGGCTTGACGCTCTCCCAGCTCAGATCCAGCAGTTCTATGAGCGCCCTCAACTGGCTCATGCTGGAGAGGTCGCCTGGAAGAGGCCCAGCGCATTATTTTTAGGTCTTCGGGTAGCGCGGTGTAGAGGAGCCCCTTCATGGGTGGGAGTCTGATCCCCCGACCTTAAAAAGGGATCTGAACCTTAATGGTGGTGGGCCGGGCCGGATTTGAACCGGCGATTGCCGCGGTGTGAACGCGGCGTCATGCCAGGCTAGACCACCGGCCCAATAGCAGAAGGATACTATGGGGATTCACATAAATCCTTTCCCCCGTCTGCGCATCCGGTTGCCGTGTGTCGAGCGAGGCCCGCCGAACTCGGGCTCCCCCTCTGAACGTTTGCCGAGTGCGTCAAATGTACGCTACATGGCGGATAGACAAATAAAAAAAATTTATAGCCTCAGTTGAACACATGGATGCATATGGGAGTATCACCTGTGCTGGATGACGTTGATATGCGCATACTCAATGAATACGTCGAGGACAGCCGACAGTCCTATAGGGAGATCGCTAGGAAGCTTGGCCTGTCGCCGGGGACCGTGGCCTCCAGGGCGGCCAGGCTTGAGGAGAGGGGCGTCATAAAGAAGTACACGGTCCAGGTGGACCACGAGAAGCTGGGCTTCGATCTCACCGTCCTGATCAATATTAACATCGGGGATTCGCCTGGCTTCTATGATGGCAGGGACCACGAGTTGGTGGAGCTCACGGAGCCTTACGCTGTCTATCATACGACGGGGGACAGTGACATCATGCTGATTACGAAGTTCAGGAACAGGGAGGAGCTGAGTAAATTCACGAAGAAGCTTTTTGATAAGGAGTACATCAGCAGGACGAGGACGCAGCTTGTGCTGATGACGTTGAAGGAGGACTTCAACAGGCTGTAGTGCGTCTCTCTGTGTGTGCGTGCATGTGGGGGGGAGGGGGGTGTAGTCGCCGCCGTCACGTTTTCCCGTTTTTGGGCTTGTTTTTTGGTTTGGGGGCTTTTTCAGGGTTCTTAGGCGGCGACGGTTGGGGTGGGGTCGTCGCCGTGTGGGCTGGGTCCGGGGATCGGGGGCGTTCGGCGTCGTGTAGGCCGTGTCGATGAGGCTTCGCGGGGTTAGACGGGGGTGAGCCAGTGCCTGTACTTGGCCACCTTGCCCGCCAGGATGTCGCTGTAGTAGGCTGCTATCTTGCTTGTCATGGGGCCCGGGTACTCCTCGCCGAGCTTGATGTTGTCCACGCTTGTTATGGGTGTGCACTCGCCTCCGGTTCCGCAGAGGAAGGCCTCGTCGCTGGCGTAGAGCTCGACCCTGGTGAGGTCCCTGACCTCGACGGGTATCCCCAGGTCGGGGATGAACTCTATGAAGAAGTTGCGGGTCACCGACTCGAGGATGGACGCGGACACGGGAGGCGTGATGACCTTGCCGCCTCGGACCGTCATGAGGCACGCGCCTGTGCCCTCGGAGACGAAGCCTCGGCTGTCCAGGAAGATGGCGCTGTCGTAGCCGCACCGCTTGGCCTCCCTGGCGGCGAGGTTGCTGTTGGCGTAGTTGGCCCAGCTCTTGGCCTGGGGCGGGAGGGCGTCGCTGCTGACGCGCCTCCAGCTGCTCACCATGAAGCGGCGCTCCTGGCTGAACTTGGGGTTGTCCTTGCCGAGGACGGTGTCGAAGCCCCAGGTGGGGACGACGACGTGGCTCTCCTCGGGCTTGTCCACCTTGGGCCAGAGCCTGGGCTGGATGTAAACGTTCTTCTTGAACTTGTTGGCCTTGATGGTCTCCCTCACGGCCTTCAGCATCTCGTCCTTGGTGTAGGCTATGTTGAGGCCGTCGACGGCTGCGCTCCTCCACAGCCTGTCGATGTGCTGCTTCCACCCGATGATGTTGAGCTTGCCCTCCTTGAGGATGTCGCCCTCCACGTATGCTTTTATTCCCTCGAAGATGCCGAGGTGGATGCTCTCCATGGGGGAGACCAGGGCGTCCTTGGTCTCCATGAGCTGACCGTTCATCCAGCAGTGCTTTGATCCTCTGAATCCTGCTCCGGTTGACATAGAATCACGTGTACTGAGGGGGCGTGTTGAGCCTATATGCGTTTAGATTCGTCCAGAGTAAAATTTGGCCCAACCAACCACCGAGGATAGAATCTGTGAAGGTTGTATCGAAAACTCCAAGCAATCAGCCGAGAGGTTCATCGATAAGATAAAGGAGAATTACCAAGACCTTAGGATCGTATTTTCTGGGAAGAGTGGGTTTCACCTTCATGTCTTAGACTTCGAGCTGAGATTGGGCCTGCTATAATGAACGGCACCCGTTGAAGAGTCACGAGGTGGCGCGGTTCAGGTACTCCACCTTTCTGAATGATGCTGTGAAGGGCTTTGACATTCACCACTTCGTGCTGAGTTCGGATGTTCTAAGGGTGATCACTTTCCGGGTCTCTGAATGGGGAGACGGGGCTCGTCTGCTCCTATCTCGGCGGTGCCAACGAGTTCAGCGGCTTGAAAGTCTATGAGATCCTAGAGGAAGCGAAGTCTGCTAAGGGACATATATCAGGGATCAACTTCGTAAGTCTGGATAGACTCAAAGTTTTCCCAAAGGCGAATTGAATCTACTTCTTTACTATGCGCGCGCGACGATAGAGATCTCGGCCCTTTCAACCTAGGTTAGATTCGGGACGGTGCCTACGAGGGGTTTACCCTGATCCCAATAATAATTGAAAAGGTCAAGACACCATTTACGGAACTTCGGGTCTTCACTTACGAATGCCGCATGATCAATTTTACCATCAAGTGTAGGTAGTCCGAACATAGCTTTCTTATCGGCTATCGTGATTTGTATCGGCACCTTCGGAAGCAGTCTCCTATCAACACCTGCAGCGGGTCGAAAACCCGGGGGTGGAACTATGGTCTCGGGGAGAATTGTGCGAAATTTCACTCCAAGCTTCAACTTTTCGACTACACTGGGTTGGGCATTCACATTAAACTGTTGCATCATCGAATAGGCATATTCCTCCACATGTTTTGCCATCTCCTGCACCAGAGCATAGTTCGTAATGAAGTCTCCTTGAAGGGAACTCACGCTGAGCTCGCCAAATCTATTAATGAACTCATATGGCAGAACGGATGCATCGTGACTAAGGAAATATTGCCTGTTCCTCGAAAGAAACTCATAGGAGTTTAGGAGCCTCAGCGAGACGCTGCCGTATTGGGTTAGCTCGTATTCTCCATCTGGATTCCTGCGGATGATGGAGGTCTCTACGAGCCGCGCCACGTTTCTAGAGGTTCCCTGTGATGTGAAGTCTAGGTCTTTGGCGATACTGGTCAGGTTCTTCGG
>DASWLJ010000090.1:0-3438 GCA_036396185.1 Bathyarchaeia archaeon
AGAGACATCATAGCCCATACCATCAAAGAGAAAAGAGGACACACTGATCTAGGCTCAGGCATAGAAACTCATCCGAAGAGCCGCGCAGATGCCCTCGGTGAGGTGACGAGTTGAGGGTCCTCCAAGTCTACGACAACATGAGCCTGATCATAGGTTCTACACGATTTAACGCATTTCACTGGAGCTAAGGTAAAGTTCCTCCACAGTGAGATTACTATCACCTCATCCAGTCTGCTTCTATGAACCTATTTCGTTATGTTCTCTGCGATGACCTGTGAGAGGTCGGCTACAGCCAGCCCAGGCCTCTGAAGGCTGGCCGCGTACATCATGTTCAACTCGCAGGTGGGGCACCCTGTGACCACGCAGTCGACGTCCCCAGGGACGCCCTCGGTGACCTTCTGCTCGACTACCTTCGACGTGAGGGCTTCGTTGTATGTCCACAGTCCGCCTCCGGCGCCGCAGCAGACGGCGTGTCTCCTCGACAGCACCGGCTCTATGAGCTTGGCGCCCTGGATTGCACCTAGCACCCTCCGCGGCGGGTCGTAGACTCCGCAGTGCCTGCCCAGGTCGCATGGGTCGTGCCACATGTAGACCATGTTGCTCTTCATGGAGGGTAGCCTGCCCTCCCCCAGCAGCCGGTCGTATAGCTCCGAGGTATGCCTCACCTTGAAGGGTAGAGGGGCCCCGAGGCGCGGGTACACTTTCTTGAAGGCATAGTAACAGCCCGCGCAGCTAGTCACAAGGGTGTCGATCTCCCTCGCCTTCAGCTCCTCGGCGAGCCTCAGGGCGTAGCTCTGAGCCTCGCTCCGCTGGCCCAACAAGTACAGGGTGAGCCCGCAGCACCTCTCACTGTCGCCAAGCAGCCCGAAGTCCACTTCGGCTGACTCAAGCACCTTAGCCGTCGCCTCGACGACCTCCGGCAGCCTGTAGGAAGTGGTGCACCCGGGCCAGTAGAGCACGCTATTGCCTCTGTACGCGAACTCCTCTGCAACGTCGCTGTACCACAGCGATCGGTCCTCAGCTTCTAGGCCCATGGGATTACCGTGGTCCAGCAGGTTACGCATCAGTGATGCGCACCTCGCCGGCTGCCTGCCCCTGGCGACAAGTGTGTGCCTCGCGTCCACTATGGCGTTGTTTATGCTCAGGGCCTTCGAGGTGTGCTGGTCGTAGCACTGGCCGCAGGCGGTGCAGCTGAATACGGAGTCAGCCAGCCTGTCCGTGGCCTCCAGCTCCCCCTTGGCCAGGCCCCTGCACAGCAGCAGCCTGCCCTTGGACGAGTATGTCTCCGCGCCGCCTAGGAAACGTTGGACGACGCAGTACCCGGCTTCAGCGTCCAGCCGGTACCCCTCCATCGACTGGAGGAGAGCGGCCGCTGCGTGGGGTACTGAGCGAGTCTGCCTCGCAGCCTCCCTGCTCTCATGGGCTCTTCTCTGCCTCTCGGCTATAGCCTCCTCCAGCTCAGCGAGGCTGAGGGCCACCCTGTCATCTAGGAGCAGGTAGGGTTCACCGACGGGTGGGCGTGGCTCGTCCACCCGCAGGACAGGTAGCCCCAGACGCGACAGGTCTCCGCGCAGATCCTCCTCCTGTCTCCCATTGACTCTCAACACGGCTACCGGTTCAGGTGTCTGCTCTACGCCCATTGGCCCGACGTGGGAGTACACGTAGAGGTCCTCTCTGGACGTTAGCACGTTCTCCTTTCCACACAGTTCTTTAAGCCTCCTTATCGTGGCCGCGTGGTCAGGGCCTGAGCCGGTCATAACCTTCCAGAAGTATTCTGCCCTTTTCACTATAAATCATAGCCGCGTGTCACCATCAGCCCCAAAGTATATAGTGTAAATACCGCATATGGATGGTGGAGATTCTATGGATTACGGTTGGGCTGGTAAGACCCTGCATGTGGACCTTTCCACGGGCAAGGTGTCCACTGTCCCCTGGGACAAGGAAGGGAAACGTTTCCTGGGGGGCAGAGGGGGGAACGCGTGGCTCTTCTGGAAGCACACCAAGGCGAACATGGGCCCCTACGACCCTGAGGCGCCCGTGATCTTCGGGTCGGGGGCGCTGGCGGCCACTGGGCTCATCGGCGCCTCGAGGATGGAGGTCACCGTGGTCTCGGCGGCCAAGACAGAGACCCACAGCATAGGCAACGTTGGGATGGGGGGCCACTGGGCGCCAGAGCTGAAGTACGCTGGCTACGACAACATCGTCGTCAAGGGCAGGGCGGAGAAGCCCGTCTACCTGTACGTGTTCAATGACGAGGTTGAGATCAGGGACGCTTCGGGGGTCTGGGGGAAGGGGACCTTCGACACCGAGACGCTGCTCAAGGAGGAGGTGGGTGACGAGGACGCGCAGGTGGCCTCTATAGGGCCGGCGGGGGAGAACCTGGCGGTCCAGGCAACCGTCGAGCACGGTTACAGGAGCGGCACTCCCGTGGGCTCCTCGGTGGGCTACAAGAGGCTCAAGGCGGTCGTCGTGAGGGGCACGGGCGCCGTCAACGTCCACGACCCTGAGATGGTCTTGGAGCTTAACAGGCGGCTCGTCGAAACCGTCAAGGACACTAAGAAGAGGATGGGTGAGGCCATACCCAGGGGCGAGGGTAAGGACGCGTACCTTCAGGGGTTTCTGGTGGGGGACGCCGGTGTTGTGGGCAACTACGAGAGCCACGCCTGGAGGGACAGGCCTGACGTGAAGAAGGCCTACGAGGAGAACTACCTCGAGGAGTACTTCGTGAAGAACGTGGGCTGCTTCGGGTGCCCCTTCCCGTGCCAGCCCCTCTACGAGATTCCGGGCGAGGGGGCCTGCATATGGCGGTGCTACCCGACGTACTGGCCCTGGAAGCTCTGGATGACGGACCTCGCATCCGCATTCAAGGCCACGAGGATGATGTCCGACCTGGGGATGGACAACAAGGAGGTGGCCACGGCCGTCTCGTGGCTGATGCAACTGTACGACGACGGGCACGTGGACGGCGGGGACCTGGACGGCGTATCCTTCGAGAAGGGGAACCCTGAGCCGCTGTTCGAGACGGCCCGCAAGATAGCCTACCGTGAAGGCTACGGTGACGCCCTCGCGGACGGGCCTGTGACCCTGGCCAAGAAGCTGGGTAAGAAGGCCGAGGACTACCTGTACCACAACCAGGGGCTGACCCTGAGAACGTTCGAGTTCAGGGCTGAGCCCGGCACGGCCCTCGGCGAGGTCATATCCGCCAGGGGCAACAGCCTCAGGGCGACCACCTACCACGTGGTGCTGTGGGACAAGCCGGCGAGCGAGGGGTACGGCGGCGTGGACCCGAAGGAGCGCGACGCCAGCTACGAGTGGAGCAGGAAGATGTTCGGCACCGAGAAGGCCATCATGGCCACGGAGTACGAGGGGAAGCCCGCGGCCCTCATCTACGAGATGAACGGCGCGGCCATAGCCGACTCCCTCGGCTACTGCACCACC
>DASWLJ010000091.1:0-3391 GCA_036396185.1 Bathyarchaeia archaeon
CATGGACTCCCTGTGGTCCCTGTAGAAGGCCATGTTCTGGACGATGAGCTCGGTCGCGGAGTCCTCCGCCCCGTTCTCGTGGCCGGAGGCTCCCTCCCTCACGTCCTGGTACTCGTCCATCATCTCTGCGCCCATTATCAGCCACCTGAACATAAGCGCGCACCCGGCCAGCGCCGCCCCCACCATGATGGCCTCCGGCCACAGTATCATGCGGGCCGCTACCATAGGATGCACGTTCCTCACTATGAAGGATATACCCCTAGCCACGGCGAGCCCTGCGCCCGCTATGTTCATCAAGATGAGGCTGTTGAAGCTCCTCATCTCTCTGCTCAACCTGTTAAAGGTCTCGTTTATCATGTTTTCACCTCTGAATACACGTACCATGTATATGAAATATAAGGCAGTATGAAAGATTGTTACACATCATTCTTACATTATGAATAGACAAGCTACACGTCACAAAAGTATGTAACAAGCGTATGATGAGTCCCTATGGGCGCGTCAAGACTAAAAGCGTAGAGCCCCAATATACCGACGTGGAAATCAAGGCCGTCATCCTCGACTTCGGCGGGACGCTGTCCATGGGCGACCTGGACTGGGACCCATACCACGAGAACCTGAGAGCCATCCTGGCGGCCAGAGGATTCGACGTGGAAATGAGCGAGCTCAAGCGGGCGCTGAGGTCAGCCCTCCAGGAGCTGACCAAGGTCAGGGACAGGGGAGGGGAGCGGACCTTCGAGGAGGTGTACAGCGACTTCCTGGGCAACCTGGGGATATACCCCGATTTCGAGTTTCTGGAAGAGCTCCACGCCGCGTTCAGGGCCAACTACAGGACCGACTACCTGCCCTGCGTCGAGGGCGTCCTCAGGGAGCTGTCCTCCCGGTACAAGTTGGCGCTCCTCAGCAACACCATGAGCGACCACCCCAGGGTGCTCCTCAGGGAGAGCGGCTACGACAGGTACTTCCACTACATCCTGTGCAGCAGGGACGTGGGCGTCAGGAAGCCCAACCCCGAGGTGTTCAGGATCGTCCTCAGGGAGCTGGGGGTGCGGCCAGAGGAGGCCGTGCACGTTGGGGACAGCGTGGAGGCCGACATGGTGGGTGCCAGGGACTCGGGGATCACGGGTATCTGGATAAAGACTCCAGACCAGCCGCCTTGGACCGGGTACACGATAGGCTCTGTATGCGAGCTGCCCGGGCTCCTGAAGAGGATAGAGGGCTCAGCGTAGCTGTCTTAGATGGATACAACTCCTTAACATGTACGTCGTGCAGAAGGCAGCTTTATGGCTGGAAAGCGAGTGGACAATCGGGGTACCGAATTAACTGCGCTCGCTTATTTATACCAATACCACATTTCATAGATACACAATGATCAAAGAAACCGCGTGGAAGTGGATAGAAGACAACCATGATCTTCTTACATCCATAAGTGACGAGATATGGGGTTACGCAGAGTACGGTCTCTGCGAAGACAAGTCAAGTAAGCTAGTCGCAGACACCTTGAGGAGGCATGGGTTCAGGGTCCAGTGCGGTGTGGCGAGGATGCCCACCGCCATCGTGGCTGAGAAGGGAAAGGGCAGACCGGTGATAGCCACACTGGGCGAATACGATGCTCTGCCCGGCATCAGCAACAAGGCGGTCCCCAGGAAAGAGCCCCTGGTAGAGGGAGGGATGGGCCACGGCTGCGGCCACAACATCCACGGAACAACGGCGTTAGCCGCAGCGATAGCGGTCAGCGTCGCACTTGAGAAGGAGAAAGTCAAAGGAACCATCAGGTTCTACGGCACACCGGCCGAGGAAACCTCCGGGGGGAAGAGGTTCATGGTGAACGCTGGGCTGTTCGACGACGTTGACGCGGCACTAAGCCACCACCCAGGGAGCCTGAACGTAGCCACCCTGTCCAGCTCCAACGTGACCAACGGCGCGAGGTTCCACTTCCACGGGAAGACGAGCCACGCGGCCGCGAACCCCGAGGCGGGGCGTAGCGCACTGGACGCAGTCGAGCTGATGAACGTGGGCGTGAACTACCTGAGGGAGCACATCATCCCGAGCGCGCGCATCCACTACGTCATCGAGTCGGGTGGAGGGCAGCCCAACGTGGTCCCCGACTACGCCCGGAGCTGGTACTACATCAGGGCCCCCGAGCAAGGCCTCCTCGACCCCATCAAGCAGCGAGTCATCAGGATCGCCGAGGGGGCCGCCATGATGACGGACACGAGGCTGGAGTACGAGATGTCCGGGGGAGGGTACCACAAGATTCCTAACAGAACGCTAAGCGAGATAGTGACCGCCAACATGCGGCAGGTGGGACCATCAGCCTACACGAAGGAGGATTACGAGTTCGCTGCTGAGATAGCTAAAAGCTTCCCCTTGGATGACAGGGTGACCGGTCTTCGTAATAACAAGGTGCCAAACTGGGAGAAATACGTCAACGTTGACCTTGTGACGGACATCTTCGACGCGTGGGACGACGGCGAGACCAGTCCAGGGAGCACGGATGTCTCAGACGTGAGCTGGATTACGCCTACCATGGAGTTCAGGACCGCGTGTAACGTCAACGGGTCCCCGGGCCACAGTTGGCAGTTCGTAGCCTGCTCCGGGAGCAGCATCGGCCACAAGAGTCTGCTATTCGCTGCTAAGACGATGGCGGGTTCGGCGCTGGACTTGTTCCTGGACCCGGACAAGGTCAAGGAAGCCCGGGATGAACACGTCGCACGGCTACGAGGCAGAGAATATGTGCGTGACCCATCAAGAGAACCTCCTCTGGAGAAAGCCAGAGAACTGGCTGAGGCTCATAAGGGTAAACTAGCTTGAGAAGCAAGCGCACAAAATATATTTAATTTGGGTACTGTGCGCACGATTTTTTTACTATTCTCCCGTTGGCTTACGATCGTGTCTCAGCCCATAGCTTCGCGCAGCACCCCGATGGGATGCCCAATCTTCATTCCAGGACCGTTTTCAACCTAATATTTATCAGCCAATCCGCGGCCATTATCACCAGTGTTCTAATTGACCGAAAAGAAGACAATTCATTACTTCTCCGGTGTCGGGGAAGCCAACACAGATGAGACCCTGAGGGCAGCCAAGACCAGGGCAGATGAGCTAGGCATAAAGGACATCGTCGTCGCCAGCACCCGAGGCCCCACGGGGCTGAAGGCCGTGGAGCTGTTCAAGGGCTACAACGTGGTGGTGGTCCCCCACGTCACCGGGATGAGGGAGCCTGGAACCCAGGAACTGGGAGCGGACTACGCCGAGAAGATCAAGGCGGGCGGAGGCAAGCTCGTCATCGCGGCCCACGCCTTCTCCGGCGTGAACAGAGCCATCCAGGCAAAGTTCGACACCATGTACCCTGCGGGTATCATCGCGCAGACTCTACGCGTGTTTGGCCAGG
>DASWLJ010000092.1:0-7755 GCA_036396185.1 Bathyarchaeia archaeon
GAGGCTGTCGAACACGTCCCTGAGGACGTGCATCAGTGTCTCCGTTGTGAGGCTGACAGCTATAGGGAAGCTGCTGTAGTGGGCGCTCATCCCGACGGGTATGGTGGGCAGCATGAGGAGCCCCTTGACCCTCCGTGACACCTCGGAGGCCAGGTGCTCGGCGACCAGCGTGTCGGTGCCGTACGGCAGGTGGTCGCCGTGGTACTCGGTGGAGCCCACGCCGAGCACGGCCTTGTCGTAGCCGCCGTCCCTGTACTCGTGGCCCAGGAGCCTGAGCAGGGGCTTATTGTTCTTCATGGTATGGTGGTGGGGGAATGATATAGAATACGGTTGCGGCGCTGCAGCCTACGTGCCGGGGGCCGAGGCATAGATTTGAATCCTAGAACACGCAGATATTTTCGATGGCTTTGTCTCAACCAGTAGAAGGCTTCACCAAACTAGGGAAGTACAGCTTCCACCACGTCCAGTGGGGCCAGAAGGGGAAGAGCGTCGTCCTCCTCCACAGCATGGGTGTGGACGCCCACAGCATGGACCTCCTCGCGGAGTCTCTGGCGGCCAGCCACAGGGTGCTGGCCCTCACCATCCTGGGCCACGGCGACTCAACGGTCCCCGCGGAGCCGGTCTCCCTGCCGGACCACGCGGACCTCCTCTTCGCCTGCGTGCGCAAGCTGGGGTCCGCACCGTGCGTCCTCGTCGGCCACAGCATCGGTGGCAGGCTCGGCATGATCATGGCCGCAGGGCACCCCCAGGAGGTGAAGGGCCTGGTCCTGGTGGACATAGCACCCCCAGACCCCGCCCCCAGGCCATACGCCCAGCAGACGCCGGGGCCGTTCAAGGGCATGGCGGAGGCCGCCGCCTACGTCAGGCAGAGGTACCCCCGGATCGCCCAGTACTACGTGGATAACAGGCTGAGGTATGGGTTCGTGCAGAGGCCCGACGGATCGCTGGTGGCCAAGCCCTCGGGCAACGACTACATGAGGGACATGTCCACGGACCTGTGGCCCTACGTGGAGAAGATAAAGGCCCCCACGCTGCTGGTCATCGGCTCCGAGAGCACCTTGGTCACGCCCGAGAAGCGTGAGAGGATGGGCAAGAAGATACCCAGGTTCGAGTCGGTGACTGTGCAGGGGGCCACCCACATGGTGCCACAGGATAAGCCGGATGAGTTCGAGGAGGCCGTCCTCGGCTTCCTGGGCAGGATCGGCTGGTGAAGCATAGACCCATTTTTCTGTCTCACTCGTCTGGGGCGACGGGGTCCGGCTGGTCCGGGCCCACAACCCCGGCCCTGATGTCCGCGTAGATGAAGTTCTCGGACAGGACGGGGGCACCCCTCTGTAGTATCTGTAGCCCGGTGACGCCGCGGGGCGTCCGGTTATCGGTGGCTACTGGCCGTCGGCCTCTCTCAGCTTCTTCACCTCTTCCAGAGCCTGGACGGCCACCTGCAGCATCCCCCTGTCAGGCTCCTTCGTCGTGAGCCTCTGGAACAGCAGCCCCGGGTAGACCAAGGCCCTAACGATGGGCGAGCCGCGGTGCCTGTCGCTGAGCTTCAGCAGCTCGTAGCTCACCGACCCGATCACGGGTATCAGGAGCAGCCTGTAGGCGAGCCTGACCCAGTAGGTGGTCTGAGGGACCATGGCGAAGAGGGCTACGCTCGTCAGCACCGTGAGGAACAGGAAGCTTGTGCCGCACCTGGGGTTGAGCCGCGGGTACCCGGCCACCGTGTCCGGGTCCAGGGCTGCCCCCGCCTCGTACGCGTTGATCGCCTTGTGTTCGGCGCCGTGGTACTGGAGCACCCTGGCCACCTCGCCCCACCTTGATATGAGGTACAGGTACAGGGTGAACATGGTGAGCCGCAGCGCCGACTCGACCACGTTGAACACGATGCCCGACAGGCCGAGGAAGTTGGTGAGGGCGAAGGGTATGGCTATGAATGCGCCGTTGAGCACGACGAGCATCACAAGCAGTATGGCGTAGTCCGTCAACGTGAATGACTCGTCCTCGCCCAGGGCCTGGCTGGCGCTGTGCATCATGCTCTTGACGCCGTAGTACATGGTCTCGAAGAGCATTACGATGCCCCTGACGAAGGGCAGTCCCAGGACGGGGTGCCTGGTCAGGGACCTCACCGTCAATGTGCTGGTGCCTATGGAGCCGTCGGGCTGCCGAACGCACATCACCATGTGGGAGCCGCTGCGCATCATCACGCCCTCTATGAGGGCCTGCCCGCCATAGGCGAGGGACTGCTCGTCGGGCTTCTTCATCCCATCATCCAACGCGGAACCATATAAAAACCAGTTGGCCGCCGTCGGTGAACGCGCTACTCCAGCACAGTGAGCAGTTCAGACAGGTCTCTGACTGTGCGCTCAGGCTTCTGGCAATGGATCGGCTGCATCTTGTCCGACCTGTTCACCCAGACCGCTCTGAGGCCGGCCCCTAGGGCGCCCAGCACGTCTTTCTCGTAGTTGTCCCCGATGTACATGACCTCGTGGGGCTCAGCCCTCAACCTGCCGACCAGGCACATGAACACCTCGCGGCTGGGCTTGAAGTGGCCCACCTCCCCGGATATGACGATGTGGTCGAAGTGGCTCTCAACCCCCAGGACCCTGATCTTCTCCCGCTGGAGGTCGGAGGGCCCGTTGCTTAGAAGGCTGAGCCTGTACTTTGAACCCAGCATCCTCAGAACCTCCGCTGCCTCCGGGTACAGTCTGAAGCTGCGGCTCATGGTGGCCCAGTGAACCTCGCTCAGCTCTTCGACCAGCCGCGGCTCCTCAAGGCCGAGGGCGGAGAGGGTGTCAGCTACCTGTCTCCGCCTTATCTGCCTCTCTCCGAGGCCGCGCTTGATCACCAGCTCTGCGTACACCTCCTCGTACCTGTCGAAGTGCTCCTTGAAGGCCAGCGCGGCCCGACCTGGTTCAACGCCCTCCGAGGCTATTCGCTTAACCACCTCCACCCTGGCTGCCTCCTCGGCCTCCGCTGAGTCGCACAGGGTTCCGTCTAGGTCGAAGCAGATGCTGAGCATGGGAACCTAAACTGTGGACGCGCCAGAGCATATAAGAGTGGCTGCCTAGGCTGTCTGAGGGGCGAAAGAGTTTACACGGCGCAGCCACGTATCTTCCTTGATCCGGAATGAGTAAGGTGTACAAGCGTCCAGGGCTGGGGAGCTTCCCCATATCCACCTCCGTCAAGGCGGGGGACTTCATATATGCGTCAGGCCACGCCGGTCTGAAGGACGGCGAGGGCCGCGAGCTGGAGGGCGTCGAGGCCCAGACCAGGCAGTGCCTCTCCGGCCTGGGGGAGGCGCTGGCCGCCTTCGGGGCCGGCTTCGAGGACGTGGTCAAGGTCACCGTGTACCTCACGGACTCCGCCGACTTCAAGAAGATGAACGAGGTCTACGCCACCGCGTTCAGGAAGAACCACCCAGCCAGAACCACCGCGGTGACGGGGCTGGTCAACCCCAAGATGCTTGTGGAGATCGAGTGCATCGCCTACAAACCGTAGTGGCGTGCATCCCCGTTTTTCCTTAGAGTACGCCCCACTTGAAGAAAAGGGGGGTCAGCCTGTCACCTGAGGCCGAGGATTTTGGCTATATTGGCGTCCGGGTCCAGCCGCGTCTCGACCCTGCCAGGCATGGCGCCGATGATGGTGTTGACGCCGGGCCCGTGGCCCATGTGGTAGCTCCAGCCGTGGATGACCACGCCTACGCTCACGGCGCCCCTGTAGTATCCGCGGCCCCAGATGTTGAGCTGGTCCCTGAGGGCCACCACGTCGCCCAGCCTCAGCTTCCCGACGCCCAGCCTCTCGGCCTCCTCGTCGCAGGTGCTCTGGATGTCGTAGTCCACCGTGTGGGGGTCCATGCCCAGGCCGCTACCCATTATATGGGCTGGGAACTCGGCCACAACCGGCACCACAAGCTTTCCGTCATCGACGGTTACACCCAGCTTCTCCAGCAGCGTGGGCGAGCACTTGTGGACGCACACATCCTCGAAGCCCTCTATGCTGAGCCCCACGCCCCAGGCGTGGACCTGGGCCTTGTCGCCGATGGTGACCTTCTCGTGGTCCTCGTCCGGTAGCCAGACCAGAATGCTACCGTGCTTACCGGTGACGTAGCCCTTAGCGCCCTTCGCGTCCCCCGTCCTCATGGTCACCTCGTTGCCTATGCACCCCATGAGGGCCAGGGCGTTGTTCTCGCCGGGGTCAGGGTTGGTGACGCTGAACCCGGGCTCCACGTGCTCCCCCTGAGCCCAGCCGCTGCACGGGTCACCCACCTTTACATTGTACTTGAGGCCATACATGCCGAGGCGGAGCCCCGACCCGATCCTGGGTGACCCGTCGTAGGCCACGTCGTAGGTCTTGTTGGCCCACGGGTGGTTGACCTCCCCCATGACGGCGGCCCTGACCAGCCTGTCCTTGTTCGTCTTCAGCGTCACGCCTCTCCCTCCAGCCTCAGGTACCTGGCGACGTTGGCGTCCCTGGTAAGCCTCGGCTTGATCTTGCCCTCCCTGCTGGCCGCGATGGCCAGCACGCCCGGGCCGTTGCCGGCCACCTCGCTGGCCCCGAAAACGACGACGCCCACGGTCACGGCTCCCCTGTGGTACCCCTTGCCGTAGCTGATGAGGGTGTCCCTGAGGGCCACCAGGTCGCCTATGCGCAGGTCCCCCAGCCCCAGCTCCTGGACCAGGGCGGGCGGGGTGCTCTGGATGCAGAGGTACTCCCTCTGGGCCTCTGAGCCGCCGACGCCGTAACCCATGGCGTGGGCGGGCACCTCCTTCGCGGCGGGCAGCGTGAGTATCCCGTTCCTCACCTCTGGGCCCAGCGCCTCCAGGAACCCGGGGGACACGTTGAAGACGTCCCCCTGGAACCCGTCAACTTCAAGGCCGACGCCCTCGGCCCTGACCTTCACCTTGTCCCCTATGGACATGTTGGCGAGGTCGGCCTCCCCGAAGTGGCTGAGGACGTTGCCCCTGCCCTTACCCGTGACTACGCCTACAGAGTCCTTGGCGTCCCCTGAGACAACGGTCACCTTGTTCCCTATGCATGTCACGGCCTGGACCGTGGTGGCCACGGCCCCCGGCCCCTGGTAGCCCGGCGACGTGGGCTTGCCCTCGTCCTCCTTCAGGGCCACGCCGGGCTCAAGGCACTCTGCGGCGGGCCACCCGAAGCAGGGTGACCCCACCCGGACGTTGTACTTTATGCCGCCGAGCCCGATCCCCAGCTTGGCCCTACCATCCCAGGTGGTCACGTAGTTGCCCATCATGCCGCCCTGGACCGGGAGCGTCGGGTGGCTGACCCTGGCGACTACCTGGGTCACCACCAGGCTGTCCTTGTTTGTCTTAACCATACGGAATCTTAAACCGTCGTTCCCGTGGGTATAAAAAATTTCATGCGTTCATCCGCCGCGGCGTGCCCTCTGAGAGCCCCAGGAAACGCCGCGTATCCCAGATTTTATTTACCCGACCGGCCCAAAGACACGGTATGGCCAGCAACAAAATTGAGCCCATGGACGCGGTGGAGGCCGCCAGGAACGCGCTGGTCGTCACCAAGGGGGCGACGGTGGGAGAGAGCATGATCATATTCTGCGACCCTGAGAAGCGTGACCTGGGCGAAATGTTCGCGGACGCGGGAATAGGCCTAGGACTCTGGACTAGGCTCGTAATCCTCAAGGCGGGCGAGGAGGTGCGGACGGAGCCGGACGAATGGACGAAGGAGATCATAACGTCGAGCAGGCCCGAGCTCATCGTCAACGTGTTCAGGAGCAAGGGCGGGGAGACCGCGTACCGGATCAAGTTCATGAAGCTTGAGCGGCGCAAGACGGACAGGATAGTCCACTGCCCAGGCATCAGCATGGGCATGTTCACCGAGGGGGCAGCGGCCCTCACCGAGAAGGGCTACGAGGAGATGTTCGCCTTCGGGGACAGGCTCAAGGACGCCCTGAAGGACGTACACAAGGTGCACGTGACATGCGCCCGCGGCTCGGACTTCACCCTAGACCTGGGCGGAAAGGAGTTCCAGGTGGAGCAGGGCACCAACATACCCACGGGGGAGATGAACGTGATGCCCCCCATAGGCGACAGCTTCCAGGGGAAGCTGGTCGCGACGAGCGGCGGCACAGGCAAGCTGTACCGGGAGACGCCCGCCGAGATACTCTCCAAGGACGGACTCGCCGGGGAGGTCAAATGCAAGGACAGGAAGGTGAGGGACAGGATACTAGAGGAGCTCAACATAGACCCAGGCGCACGATACCTGGGAGAGTTCGCCGTAGGCATCAACAGGAAGGCGCGGATCGTGGACGCCTTCGTGGAGGCCGAGAAGGTGGTTGGCACCATACACGTCGCCTTCGGCGGAAGCTACAAACCGTCGAAGACCCACCTGGACCTGCTCATCGAGAGCCCCACGGTCACCGTTTACCGGGGCGACGGGTCGAGCCTCACCTTGATGGAGCGGGGCCAGATCAAGGTATAGGTCCATTAGCGGGCTCTACCTCTCCACCTTTAATGGTCAGTGGCGTCGGTACGTATATGGCCGCAACATCTGGGTCGTCGCTGGATTCAAACACCCCTTCTTGTGGGGGTGATGTGCCCGTTATTCAGGCAGCTCTCGTGAACCAGCGAAAAAAATCTTTTGCTTTAACATATGGCCAAATAAAGGGATAGAAACATCCACACTTTTTTTTGTTAATCAACGTGAGTCTAAACGCATTTGTGTTCGGGGAATAGTCTTAATTACAGGTCTTAGGAGAGGAGATACCCATGAAACTCGGGTTTTATACCAACTATGATAAAAACACTGTAGCGTTCGCCCACGAGGTCGGGTTCCGCAGCATGGAGCTCTCGGCCTGGCCTGACAGCAGCCTCAACGCCGACCACGTGACCAGCCGCCGCATCGCGGAGGTCAAGAAGGACCTTGAGGAGCACGACATCGAGGTATCGGCCCTGGGCTACTACCCCAACTACCTGGACCCAGACGAGGACAAGGCTGAGGAGGCCACCAGATACTTCTACAAGGTCATGGAGCTGGCGGACCGGATGAGCGTCGGCGTGGTCTGCACCTTCGCTGGCCGGGACCCTGACAGGTCCATCAAGGAGAACATCCCCCTCTTCGAGAAGGCGTTCACTCCCTTCTGCGACGAGGCAGAGAGGCTGGGCCTCCGCATCGCCATAGAGAACTGCCCCATGATGGACCGGTTCCGCCTGCGGGGCGAGAACATAGCCATCAGCCCAGAGGTGTGGGACGAGATGTACAGGGTGGTGCCCTCGAAGGCGCTGGGCATCGAACTGGACCCGTCCCACATGGTGTGGCAGGGCATCGACTACATCCAGGCGATATACGACTACGGTGACCGCATCTTCCACATACACGCCAAGGACATGGAGATCAACCGCAGGGTCCTGAACCGGGTGGGCATCCTGGGCCAGGCCTTCGGCGAGACCGTTGGCTTGGGCCACGGCTGGTGGCGGGCGCGGCTCCCGGGCTGGGGCGAGATCGACTGGCCCAGGTTCATCACGGCCCTCATCGAGGTCGACTACAGGAACAACATCGACCTAGAGCACGAGGACGACGTGTTCGCTGCCGCCTACGCGAAGCAGAACATAGACACCGAGTCAGGGATCGTGGACGCCTACGGGCGCGAGGAGAAGGGCCTGATCCTGGGGTACAACACGCTCTCCAAGCTGATCCCCCCGGGGGAGTAAGCAGGCACCCGTGAAGAATCCGTAGTAAAAGATCATGAGCATGATGGGCTGATGCAAATGGAGATCATTC
>DASWLJ010000093.1:0-11367 GCA_036396185.1 Bathyarchaeia archaeon
GCGTTGGCGAGGGGGGCCGAGGTGACCCTTGTATACGGCCCTGGGACGGCCAAGCCGCCCAGCGGCGTAAAGGTGATCCCCATCGAGACGACCGAGGAGATGCTGGGGGCTGTCGTAAACGAACTCAAGGCCGCGAAACACCACGCCGCCATCCTGACCGCGGCGGCCGCTGACTATGGCGCCGCGGATCGAAAGATGGAGAAGACTCCATCGGGTAAAAGTGAGTGGGTCATTAAGCTGAAGCCTCTGCCCAAGGTCGTTGAGAACGTGAAGAGGCACGAGCCCGGCATATACCTGGTGGGATTCAAGGCCGAGTACAACGTGAGCGACGAGGAGCTCGTCGACAGGGCCTACAAGCGGCTCAGCGGAGCCGACATGGACCTCATCGTGGCCAACGACGTCTCAAGGAAGGGGGCGGGTTTCGGCACGGAGACCAACGAGGTGTTCATCGTTGACAAGGGGAGGAACGTCAACCACCTAGACACTAGGAGTAAGGATGAGATAGCCAAGGCCATCCTTGACCGCGTCAACTCGGAGCTGGGCTGACGCATGTTTTACACCTTCATTTAATTATTCGCTACTCAGCTTGAACCTGTTTACTAGCTGATGTTGGATGTAAGGTTGGTATCCCTAAAATTCACGTCTTTTTGCCTATTAAACACGTCAGTCGCTCTCGGAAACTGAAAGTAACTTTATAAAAGCAGAGACCTATCACAATCCCATGAAGTCAATGAGATCCATAATGGCTACGATAATCGTCCTAGCGATAGCTCTTGCGGCGGTGCCGCAGGCCCACGCCTTCAGTATATTGGACTCCGCGTTCTGCTACGGCTACAGCGCAACGACGCTTGAGCCAACAGGGATCGGGAGCACCTACTTCACCTACAGCGAGAAAGCGGTCTTCTGGGCGAAGATACAGGACCCCCCCGCCTCATCTGTGGAGATAAGGGTCGTCTGGGTAGACCCCAGCGACACGCAGTTCAGGTCACAGGCCGTGACAGTCACGCCTAAGACCGGACAGAACTGGGGCATCGTAACAGACTCGATCAACATAGCTGAGTCCACAGCAAAGAACAAGCTGGGCGTTTGGACGGTTAGCCTGTACATCGACCACGTGGAGGAGCTGGCCGCCGAGTTCCAGATAATCGACTATGAGAGCATCGTACAGAGCATAGCGAATGCCAACGCCATGATCACTCAGATAAGGGCCGAGAAGACCCTACTTGAGACACAGTACCAGCAGCAGGCGCAGATCCTGATCGACCTCCAGGCCGACTACACTGCTCTTCAGGCCCAGGTGGGCACCAGCACGGACTACCAGGAGCTCCAGACGCAGTACAACACGTTGAACACCGATTACCTGAACCTGAGCAGGGAACTTAGCACCACGCGCATGATGATGTACGCAGCAGTTGTGGTCGCCGTCGCCTCAGTGGGCGTGGCTGTCTACTTCGGCGCTATCAAGAAGTCTTAACCCTCCTTTTTTCTAGCAAGGATTATTAGCGGAGCCTATGCATCCCTATTCGGCATCCGGTTTGACTAAGGTTCTTGTGCTGTACGACAAATGGATGGCGCTCTCCACGCCATGGTGAGGCTCAGGAAGCCCATTCGCCCTGATCCCGTGAACCATGAAAAGTATGGTTGACCATACGAAAAGTAGCTCTCAGTGCGCAGCCGCGTCCCCGGAACCCTTTAAGTGGCGGTCAGTGCCGTAAATACAGAGACACCCATGAACACCGTGGATGAGCTGAGGAGCAGGCTGGCCGTCGTCGGCAGGGCCCTGTACGACGCTGGGCTGACCCACGACGCCTCTGGCAACATAAGTGCCAGAGTCCCGGGCTCGGACAGCTGCCTGATTAAGCCCAGCGGGTACAGGTTCTGCGACCTGGAGCCCGAGCACTTCATCGTTGTAGACATTGGGTCTAGGAAGGTTCTGGAGGGCGAGGCAAAGCCCAGCATAGAGACTCCGTTCCACACGCGGCTGTACCAGCTCTGGCCGAGGGCCTGCGGGGTCGTCCACATCCACCCCAAGTACAGCACCGTACTATCCATCGTCGGTAAAGAGATCGTGCCGATGGGCTTGGACCTCTACTCTGCCCCAGCCCTAGCCAAGGGGATACCATTATCCAGGTTCGCCCCGCCGGGCACAGATGAGCTGGCGGACAACCTCGTTGAGGCCATGCGTGAACACGTAGCGTGCTTAATGCCTCACCACGGCGTAACCACCATAGGCACAACCATCGAGGAGGCCGCGGAGAACGCCAGGGTCGTCGAGTCTCTGGCCGAGCTCCAGTACCATGTCATGCAGGTGGGCGAACCCGAGCCTTTACCCAGTTCTATGCTCAATGTGCTTGTGAAGAGGGCTAGGGACAGGGGTCTACTCGTCTGACCCCTTTTCTCTCTTCATCTTTGCCAGCCTATGGACGAGGGTCTCGCCCAGGTCGAATCCCTCCAGTGGCTGAGCCTCCAAGAGCCCGGATGCGACAGCGGCCTTGAACGCCTTCTCCCCCCTCTCAGTTCTGGTTATCACGGTTGACCACCCGTCGGGGGTCCCGACATTTCCCACCGAGACGTCGGCGTACTCGCTTGTGAAGTCCTCGCAGACGTGGCAGCAAGGCCTCACGAGCTTTTTCACCTTACCCAGCTTCGTCTTGTGGAGCTCCTCGCCGCCGGCCAACGCGTAGAACCTCCCGTTCTTTATCTCGAACTTGGTGACCCTGCCTGGGTCCACGCCCTCGTCCCTCAGGTACCTCATCAAGTCTTCGTAGCTGAAGGTCTCCATGCAGAACAGCCCCACCTTGAGGGCCACAGCGTCGGTGTACTTCTTGTTCCTGTACTTGCCTTCTGTGAGCAGGGTGAGTCCCCTCATCTGGCACGGCGTGCCAACCACGGCCAGCTTTTTCAATCCAAGGTCCTTCACGGCCTTCCTCACACCCAGCATCGTCGGGCTCACAGTGTACTTGGTCCCAGCGGATTCCAGTGCTTCTTCTCTACTTCTCGCCACAATGGGTTTCGGCAGCCAGACCTTGCCTTCTTCGAGGCCGGCTACGATGACCCCGTCACCTCCATTATCGAGGAACTGGGTAAGGAGCGAGGTGACGACCCCGCCGTCCTGCGCCTTGCCCTGGATGTCGCGGCTCATGGTCCTGGCTGCGTACACGGCCCTGTAGACGCCCGTGTACCGCTCCTTGTCCTCTCTGCTTCTCCCGTAGGCGGTTTGATCCAGTTTATCTTCGTCCAGCTCGGCTCGGGGGCAGTTCCTGTAGCAGAGGCCGCATTCGATGCACTTGCCCACCAGCTTAGGCTTGCCGGCCTCCAGCTCTAAGACGTTCACAGGGCAGACGGCGACGCAGGTTCCGCATGAGACGCAGAGGCCCGCATCCAAGACATCCTTCTCCAGGTTACTGAATGGCTTCTTCTCGGCTGACAATGAGGTTCAGTACTCTTGTCGTTCGTCGCCTCTTCAATCTTTCCTAGCTGAACATGATCTCTTTTCGTATAGAGGAAACGGCTTAGACGGTTTTATTAGTCAAAGTTTTTATTTTAATAGTATATCTTTGTCAAGTCTTGAAGGTGTCTGACGTTTGAAGCTGGACGCGATCTTTAGGCCCAAGTCTGTCGCGATCATTGGTGCATCCAGCACTCCCGGTAAGGTCGGCTACGTCCTCGCCAACAACCTCCTTAAGAGCGGATATCCGGGGCCCGTGTACCTCATAAACGTCAAGGGCGAGGAGATTCTCGGCCATAAGTCTTACAAGACAGTGGGAGACGCGCCGGGCGACGTCGAGCTGGCTGTTATAGCCATCCCGTCCCAGTACGTCTTAGAGACCGTGGAGGAGTGCGGCAGGAAAGGCGTTAAGGCCGTCATAGTTATCTCGGCTGGCTTCAAGGAGACAGGCCACGAGGGGGCTGAGCTAGAGAAGAAGCTGGTGGAGGCGGCCCGAAGGTATGGCATGAGGATTCAGGGCCCGAACTGCCTGGGGGCAGTCAACACCCACGTCCCCTACGACCTCAGCTTCGCGTCCACGCTCCCCAACAAGGGAAGCATAGGTTTCATCACTCAGAGCGGCGCCCTGGGCACAGCCATCCTGGACTGGATAATCGCTGAGGAGATAGGGTTCGGAAGCATCATCAGCCTTGGCAACAAGGCCGACTTGGACGAGGTGGACTTCATCGAGTCCATGGCCGAGGACCCAGACATCAAGGTGATTCTCCTGTACCTTGAAAGCATCGAGCGCGGCCGCAGGTTCCTCGAAGTGGCTGAGAGGGTCGTGGAGAAGAAGCCCGTCATGGTTGTCAAGGGAGGCACCAGCAGCGCGGGAGCCAAAGCCGCAGGCAGCCACACAGGCGCCCTCGTAGGCAGTTTCCTGTCCTACCAGAAGGCCTTCGATAAGGCCGGCGTCATCCTAACGGAGAGTATGGAGGACCTGTTCAACTACGCCGTCGCCTTCACCGAGCAGCCTCTACCCAAAGATGAGGGCGTCGCGATAGTCACCAACGCTGGCGGTCCAGGAATACTGTCGACGGACCTGCTCGAGAAGCTTGGTCTTAAGATGGCTCAGCTCACGGACGAGACCCGGAGGAAGCTCAAGGAGAGCCTTCCAGCCGCCGCGGCTACCGGAAACCCCGTCGACATCCTGGGGGACGCCCTGCCTGACAGGTACCACATAGCAACTGAGCTGACCTTGGAGGACCCTAACGTTCACTCTGTGGTCGTGCTTCTTACGCCGCAGGCGATGACCGACAGCCTAACGACAGCTAAACACGTGCACGAGCTGTCCAAGTTCTACCCCGATAAACCTGTGATCGCTGTGTTCATGGGGGGGGACTGGGTCGCGGAGGCGTCGGAGTACCTTAAGGACAACGGCGTCCCGTGCTTCAACTTCCCCGAGAAGGGGATAAAGACACTGAACGCGCTGTACCAATACGCTAGGCATCTGAAGCAGCCTAAGCTCATCCCGCCAGGATTCAAGGACATCGACAGGGAGAAGGCCCAAAAGATATTCGAAGCCGTGAGGAAGGACGGGCGGAGGGTCCTGTTCCCCCACGAGGCCATAGCTGTCATAGAGGCATATGGCGTCAACGCGCCGGGCAGCAAGCTGGCAAAGGACCCCGAGGAGGCCGTGAGGCACGCCGAGGAGATCGGGTACCCCGTGGTCATGAAGATCGTGAGCCCGGACATCATGCACAAGACGGACATCGGCGGCGTTGAGCTGAACCTCAGCAACTCCGACATGGTTCGCATCGCCTTTGAGGAGATAATGAGGAAGAGCAGGAAGGCCCAGCCTCTGGCGAAGATCTACGGTGTCACGGTGGACAAGATGGTGCCGAGGGGCAGGGAGATGATCATAGGGATGAGCAGGGACCCCCAGTTCGGGCCCATGGTGATGTTCGGCCTGGGCGGGATCTACGTCAACTTTCTGAAGGACGTAGCCTTCAGGCTGGCCCCCATGAACGAGCGCGAGGCGCAGCAGATGATGGAGGAGACCCGCAGCTACGCCCTGCTGAAGGGCGTGAGGGGCCAGGCGCCTGCCGACATCGACGCCCTGAGGGACGCCATACTGAGGATAGGTTTGATGGTGTGGGAGTTGCCTGACCTGAAGGAACTGGATATCAACCCGATACTGGTCTACGACGATGGCAAGGGCGTGAGCGCCCTGGACGTCAAGATGACCATCAGCGACTAGGCTTCTTCACGTACCCCACCGCCTCTTCAACGGTCAGCTCCGTGCCATATTTACGCTGGAAGTAGTAGGCCACGTTGCCCACGTCCCGGAAGAGTCTCTCCTCTGAGTTAGGGTGATCCGAAGCCGTGTACTGGGGCCAGTCTATGATCCACACCCTGCCCACGGCGTTGACCATGACGTTATACTCGCTAAGGTCTGAGTGGATGACCCCGGCCGCGTACGCCTTCCTCACATTGTCCAGTATGTCTGTCAGCAGCTCCATGGGCTCATCCAGCTCTACGACGTCCGAGAGCTGGACGGCGTCCAGGTACTCCATGACGACGGCGTGCCTGTTCTGGTCAAAGGGCTCAGGGACAGCCACACCCGCCTCGTGCATGAGCTTCAAAGCCCTGTACTCGTTCTCGGCCGCCAGCCTGGACTGGTAGAGCCATGAGATGTGGTGACGGTCCGCTATGTAGTCTCTCTTCCGCCGGGTGTCTCTGAAGCTGGTCCTGCCCAGCCTGTGGAACTTTACTGCCACCTTCCTGCTCTCCGGCGCGGCACCCTCGTAGACATCAGCCTCCTTTCCTATGCCCACGGAGGGCCCCAGCGCTTCCAATGATCCTGCCTTGACGAGGGCGTTCAGGGCAAGACAATCGTAGGCCGTGTAGTTCATTATGTAGCCAAGGTAGGGCGTCCTCTGTCTGTAGAGCAGATCAAGCCTGTCCAGGTTCCTCAGCCTGTGCTCCAGCTCACCCTCGTTGAGGCCACTGTACCGGGCTACAGCATCGAAGGGGACGTACTCGTGCTGGATCATTCCCAGCTCTATTCCCTGGAGCACCCTTAGGTCGTAGCTCTCCAGTTGGGTAAGGACTTGGGCTGCTCTTTCGGCCGAGGACACATAAAATAGGGGTGCTGTGAGGATATATTAGATGTCCAGTCTGCTCTTGAGGGCCGCGGACACCGGGATGCCTATGAGGCCTGAGACCAGCATCTGGACGACGTTGAACGGCAGCTCGGCCAGGGCGCCCATCAACCCGTACATGAACACCTGTACCAGAAAGTAGCCTCCCACCATGCAGAGGCCGCCAGCGGCCCAGGCAACGATGGTCTTGTTCATGGTTCTGCCCTCCTTGGGGCCAGCCAGTGTACCAGCCACGAATCCTTCGGCTCCCTTAATGATGGCAGTGAAGATCACCCAGTTGTACCAGCCACCCAGGAGGTCGGCGAGCCCGGAGCCGAGGCCTCCAGCGATAGCCCCGACTGTGGGGCCGAACGTGAGGCTGGTTATCACGACGATGGTGTCTCCCAGGTTGAAGTAGCCGCTTGTTGCGGGTATGGGGAATACGAAGATCATGGTCGAGATGGTGGCCAGGGCGCCCATGACGCCTATGGCTGCTACCTGTCGGGTCTTCAGTGTAACCATGAGCTGCTATAGCTGTAACTATAATATAAAATATCCTAGATGAAACTATAGTATCTGTGCGTTAAAGGAGTACCTGGAGTTCATCGAGAGCCTGAACAACTCTGCGGCCCTTCTCCGTCACTTCCAGGAGCTTCCGTTTACCCTCCATGCTGGACGATATCAGGCCCCTGTTCTCCAGGTCAGTCAGGTGCTGGTAGACCGCGCCCAGAGTCATCTCGCTGCCCAGGCTCTTCCAGATGGCGTACCCGTGTGTGGGTTGCTGGCTGATTATCTTAAGAATCCTCTCTTTTGTCGCCAGCCTTGATCCAAGCCGCGGAGCCTTCTTGTGCTTCGTCAGGCTGCTCAGGATGTCATCCGTCTTGAGGCCGCTGCTAGTCACTAGGCATACGACAGTGTCCCCCTGCGTAATCAAGTTCCTTACAGCGTCTTGCTTAAGGCAGGCGACGGGCGCGCTTGACGCGGGCTCAGCGAATATGCCCTCGTACTTCGCTATGTCCTTGCCTGCGGCTACCATGTCGTCGTCCGAGACCGAGACCGCGAGCCCACCCGACTCTTTCAAGGCTTTGAGGGCTAGCTCCCCATATATCGGCTCCGAGACCCTGATGGCTGAGGCCACAGTTTCGCCTTTCACGTGCTCGGGTTCCTCCAAGCCTTTATTGTAGGCCGTGGTTATTGGTGAGCACCCAGCAGCCTGGACTCCGATGATCTTCGGCTTATCACGGATGAGGCCTAGTTCCTCCATCTCCGTGAAGCCTTTCCATATGCTGTGGAGAGTGGCTCCACTGCCCATAGCCACTATGACCCAGTCCGGGACCCCGCGCTGCTCCACAAGCTCATAGCTGATGGTCTTGAGGCCCTCGATGCTCAGGGGGTTCAGCTCAGTAGTGGCCTGGTACCAGCCCATGTCCTCCTCGAGCTTCTGGGCCCTGGCTATGGCCTCCTCTATGCTGTCCCCGGCCTCCACGATCTTGGCGTCGTACATCATCATCTGGGCCAGCTTGCCCAGGTCCACCGCCTTGGGGACTATGAGGTTGCACTGGATGTCCACCCTGGCCGCGTAAGCTGATACGGAGGCCCCGTGGTTGCCGTTGGTGGCACAGATCAGGCTATCGTAGCCTCTGCTCACGGCGTCCGACACGATGAGGGCGGCCGACCTGTCCTTGAAGCTGCTGGTCGGGTTCCTTGTCTCGTCCTTCAGGTACAGGTTCTCCACTCCGAGAGACTCGGCCAGCCTCTGAGCCTTCTGGAGAGGCGTCCCCCCCTCCCCCAGGCTGACGGTTCTAGTGACCTTGGGGAGCACAGGCCGGTACCTCCAGAACGTCAGAGGCCCCGAGAAACTTACCTGCCCTAGCTCAAACCTGTACTCCAAGATGCCTCCGCAACGCTCACAGCTGTGCCGGGGATTCTCAGGCGTATATGATTTGCCGCATCGTAGGCACGTGAGGCTCTGGCGAAGGCTCATCGTATAGACTATCGTTTAACCGGTATTATGCTTATGCCAATTCTTTTATGGGCTCCCATGCACCTGTTCACGTAACGACCCATGAAGCTCTCTGAACTTCGGCCCGGGATGGAGAACCTAACCCTAGAGGTGGAGCTGACCAGCGTCAAGGAGCCCCGGGAGGTGGAGACCTACACGGGGACAAAACACACCCTTGTGGAGGGGACCGTGAAGGATGGGTCAGGCTCCGTGGGCCTCACCGTGTGGAACGAGAAGATCAGTGAACTGGGAGGCGTCAAGCCCGGTGAAAGGCTCAGGCTGGTGGACGTATTCGTCACGAGCTACAAGAGAAAGCTCTCGGTCAATGTGGGCAGGGACTCGAGCGTGGAGAAACGGTGACGGCTGTGAACGCAGGAGTCTTGGACACGTTGGCTGCAGAGTCCAGGAGGCGGCAGAACATGAATGGCTGCCACGGCTACGAGCACACTGAGCGAGTCATCGAGCTGTGCAGGAGGCTCGGTGAGAGCATGGGCGCGGACATGGAGGTCCTCATGCCGGCCGCCATACTCCACGACATCGCCCGGGAGGAGCCCGACCACGCCGAGAGGGGGGCCGTAGAGGCAGCCAAGATGCTTGAGGAAGCCGGGTATAGCCGCGAGAAGATACCCTTAATCCACGATGCCATAAGGGTTCACAGCTTCAGCTACGGCAAGAAGGCGTCCACACTGGAGGCGATGATCCTCAGTGACGCGGACAAGCTGGACGCCATGGGGGCCATAGGCGTCTATAGGACGGCTATGTACAGCGGTGAGCTCATGCGGCCTCAAGAGGATTTCGTGGCCCACTTCCACGAGAAGCTCCTCACCCTCAAGGACCTACTCTACACCGAGGAGGCCATGAAGCTGGCTGAGGGGCGCCACAGGTACATGCAGGCGTACCTCGAGGAGTTCATGAGGGAGCTGAAAGCTGAGGCCTAGGAGCCCCAGCGCCTGAATAGCTCGTTGGGGACGTTCAGCTGGTCCAGTATCTTGCCCACGATGAAGTCAGCTATATCGTCAACGGTCTCTGGTCTATGGTAGAAGCCGGGCATGGCGGGCAGAACCACCGCGCCCAGCCTGCTCAGCTTGGCCATGTTCTCCAGGTGGACGGCGTGCAAAGGCGTCTCACGGGGGACAAGGACGAGAGGCCTTCGCTCCTTTAGGTGGACATCGGCTGCCCTGGTGACCAAGTTGGGGACGTACCCGTTGGCGAGCGCCCCCATCGTCTTCATCGAGGCCGGGACGACGACCATGGCGTCCACCTTGAAGCTTCCGCTGGCTATTGGCGCCTCCAACTCATCCGGTCCATAGGTGTAGTCAGCTAGCTCAGCGAGCTTCGATGCGTCGCCGATCTCGTGGCTGGCCACTTTCTCGGCGGCCTCTGTGACGATCAGGTGGGTCTCGATGTCGAGGTCGCGGCACGCCTTGAGCAGCCTGAAGGCGTAGATGGTTCCGCTAGCGCCTGTGACGGCGATGATGATCCTCAAGCCCAGGTACACCTAACTGAATAAGGAATCGATGCGGTATAAACTGATTTGGGGAGCCTACTCTCCCGGCGGCGGCGACGTGGGCTCTATGCAGATGTAGAGGACGTTGTTCCCCCTGATGAACACGTCGCCGTAGGACGCTAGGAGGCCGCCGTCGTCGTACTCCTTGGCCCCCTTGAGCATCATGTTCATGTAGCCGTCGGCCCTGGTCATCTTTCCCCAGTACTCGCCTCTACCCTTGAGGGCTACCGCTACGTTGCTCCCAACCGCTTTTATGAGAACGTTTAATGGTTTCTTGCGTGGCTCCAAACTAGTACACCGTTTCTGAAGTAATGAATAGTGCATTAGAGCACCGTATAAAAGCTTTCTGAAACCTGTCCTTTTTTCAGGTCATTTTCTGGTTTCACTCAGCTAACACTATCCAGTCGTTTGCGTTTTCGGTGTCAATTAGTCTTACTATTTTTAAATGTGTTTTTTCTATCAACGCCTTGAGCTCGTCCGGGGTCATGGTCTTCCTATGTGTTGATATGACGTGGCGGGCCCCGGGAGACGAAGCCCTCCGCGAGTCCATGAGCATCTTTTCAGGGTGGGGCAGGTTCTGGATGACCGTGAAGCTGAACGTGGCGTCGAGGACGCTGTCCCGTATGGGTAGGTTTTCTGAGTCTCCCAGCGCCAGGTGTACGCGTTCCTTGGAAGTTGTTCGGGCTCGGGCCTCTCTGAGCAAGGCTGGGGACAGGTCAAGCCCGACGACGTATGTGTTCAGCTTCTCCGTCAGCAGCCCTGTGCCGCAGCCGTTGTCGAGCGCCACCATCCAGGGCTCAAGCCGGACCAAGCTCAGGGTCTCCCTATACTTGGCTCTCTGCTCCTCGCCGTACCTGAGGTCGTAGAGCCTCCCACCTAGGTCGTCATACCTGTCTCTGATCTGGGCCTTGCTGGTCGGGTCACCCAAGCTGCTTCTCTCCCACTGTCTAAATATCCGTTGAGGATACTATCCTACGTGGTTTAAATGGTTGAAGGTAAGAAGCCCGACTGGGAGAGGTTCGGCCGAGCCAGCAAGGCGAGCGCCCCGGAGATACAGGAGCTCAACGCCTGGAGGTCTAGCCCTAGGAGCTTCGACGTGGATTCCTACTACTGCCAGGTATGGATACACAGGGCTCACGTCGTGATGCTTCAGGTGCGGGGAATAATAACCAGGGATGAGGCCGTGGCCATACTGAGGGGCCTGAAGGTTGTGGAGAAGCAGGCCGAGGTTGACCCAAGGCTGACCGTTTACATGTCCACGGAGACGGCGCTCATCAAGGAGGTGGGC